>NZ_JABWMS020000140.1:0-2611 GCF_013369155.2 Escherichia sp. 94.0001
GTGTAATTGCGTACATTTACCACTGAACGAACCTTCAACAAGAACACGACCACGCTGCAAAATACGGAACGGAATTGTTCCCTGAAAAGGCTTTACGGTTACCAATAATTTCTTCATGCATTCTCCGAATAACAAAAATACTAGTTAATACACTGAGTGCGGATATATTCCTGAAGCATTCTCAATGCTGCCTGGTCGCTGATGATTCCGTCTCTGATACCGAGAACGTTTCGTCCAGCAACCGGAGAGAGTTCGACGGCGGCATCATTGCCCACGCCGGAGGTGCCGGTGGCTTCACGCACGGTACCGGGGCAGGTGGCGTTGATCCGCAGGCGCTTACGACCAGCGGCAACATCAGCACGCAGAGTTTCATTTTCAGCTCTCGCATCGGCTAATTCCCTCGAGTATTTTGCATCGAGCGCAGCAACATCACGCTGGCGCACCTGCATGTCAGTAATGGTGGCATTCGCCTGTTCCAGCTCTCTGGCTTTTTTATCGCGCTGCGCTTTGTAGGTGAGCGCGTTGTCACGGTAATGGTTTGTTGCCAGCCACAGCGCACCACAGCCAACCGCCAGGACAATAATCACCACACACAGAACACGGTTCATCTCTCTTTCACCCCACCAGTCCCGATAACGTCAGGACTCGCCAGGCGGTGGAAAAGAAAATGGCAACCAGCATGACTAAAAATGAAATGCCGACAAGTACACAGAGGCTCTTCACCAGCGTTATGAGTTTATCTGATATCATTAGCCACCCCATCAATCCGCCTTTGTTATTTTCCCTTTGCCTGTATCAGCCAGGACAAAATCAATCAGCATATTCGCTTCATTTACCAGCGTACGGATTTTTGATACATGCGCGGCTTTAACCTGTTTCCACTCATTCAGCCCGGTAGCAAACACACTGGCAATGTTTTTATCCCGTTTCATGTCAGCACAAGCCTGGTTGAGTTCTTCCATCACGCTCATTTTACGGGGATTAACGACAAAACCCTTCGTCCAGTACTCGTAAAGAACATCGTCGCACTCTTCCTGATACCGGATGACCTTATCGCGGATTTCGGGTTTTACTTTGTTGGGATTAATGGTTTGTAGCCAGCCGGCAAGTTTTCGAAGTGGCATGGACACCATATTGCGTTGTTTCCCATCCTCAGCAACCATAACGATTTCCGTTATAGTTGACGCAAAACGCTGTCTTAACTTAGCCAACTGTGATTGCCAGGCCAGCCCCATCCCCGCAACGACAGGTTTCATGGGAACGTATGGTTCGCCATTATGGTTAACTACATAAAGAGAGTTGCCGTGAAACGGCACGGCCATCATATTCATCGGTTATTTCCTTTTAGTGATGAACCTTGTCTCACAGGAATCCAGCCCACAGAAAGGCACCGACAGCCAAACCGGTATCCTCAAGGGTCATCCTGAAAGGTTCTGTGTTGTGAGATGCGCGTGAGATGCGCAGAAATGACAAAGGCATCATTACGGTGCCTGAGTGTTAAACAACTGTTTTGACTTTATTCACTTACATTTTGCCAATTTGCAGGATTTCGTGTTATCCATCCATGTAAGCAAACCGCATTTTTCAGCAAAATATTCTGCTTATCTGTCGATTCCCCAGCACGCCAGCGCGCTCTCCTGGTCACGACGGGATACCTGACCGTAACAGTTATTTGAGCGAATACGGCAGTCCCTGCCACCGTCCTTAATCCACCAGCGAATAGCTTCGCAGGCACCTTTTCGATCTCCTGCATTAATCCGTCTGTAAAACGTCGACGGGAAACACTTACCGGGGCCAATGTTGTACGGACAGAATGACGCAATCCCCGCTTTCTGGGGTTCGGTCAGTGGCACTCTGATGTTTTTCTCCACCCATGCCAGCGCCTTATCACGCTCAATGGCGTTAACCCGGTCGCATTTTTCCTTCGACAGCTTCATGCCAGGAATAACAGGCTTACCATCCACCCGGGTGGCTCCACGGCAGATGGTCCAGATACCCGCACCATCACGGTATGCTGTGGTGTGGTTACCTTCCTTTTCATCCAGAAACTGGTCGAGGATTTCAGGCGCAGACGCCCCTGCACCAATCAGCGCCAGAACGGCAGCCGACAGGCCGTATCTGATTTTTGCGTTCATGGATATTTATCAGGGTTTATCGATTTCAAATCCCTGGATATGTTAAGTCTTCAGGCCAGCGGTGGAGTCTTCAGAGAACCCGTAATTATTCCCGGTAGTTTTCCTCTGTAGGTTATCAACACATCCTGCGCCTCTAAAATTACGGGGCGCTTTTCCGGTAACGGACCATCCCCTTCACATAACCCGGCAGCAACATCCATGAAAAACTGCTTCGCCTGCTTTTTCGCCTCAGCTTCGTAAAACTCCAGCGTGGCACCTTCAGTACGGTCAAGACTAATCGCCACATCTGGCAACAACAGTGACGGATACCCACCAATTTCCAGTGCCACAGTAACAGTAATCTTATCCGGGTAATTATTTATCCCTTTAACAACCAGTTCGTATTTTTTCTTCATCGCTTTACTCTCCCCGCGCCGCCTTACGCTTATCTTCTTTAATCTTGAAATAAAGGTTTGTCAGATACGTCAGCAGGCCAA
>NZ_JABWMS020000141.1:0-2592 GCF_013369155.2 Escherichia sp. 94.0001
GTTTTACACATTATACATCGGTGATTAATAACTTTTATAAGGATTTTGTTTGATGAAGTAGATGTGTTCTAATTTGATAGATAAAACGTTATCTCACATAATTTATATCATTCGATTAATTGTTGATCCTTCCTGATAAGGATAAGATTGCTAATAGCTTAATATATTAAAGCATGCGGAGATTATTTATTATGAATATGGAAACTAATTCGCACACAACAAGCCCATACATTCAGCTTATTGAGCAAATTGAAGTGTTACAACAGGAAGCAAAGCGACTGCGAGAGCAGGAAATTCAAAGTGTAATTGAGTCGATTCAAAAGCAGATTACTTATTACAATATAACCCTACAAGAGCTGGGATATACTAATGTGCCTGATGATGGCCTTGCTCGCCGGAACTCATCGAAAGGAGTTTATTATCGCAATGAAGAAGGGCAGACCTGGTCGGGAGTTGGCCGACAGCCACGCTGGCTTAAAGAAGCACTGTTGAATGGAATGAAGAAAGAAGATTTTCTTGTGAAGGACACCGAAGACGAAATAATACCGCTGAAAAATATTTAACATGAAATCATTAAATGATAACGATAACTGAACTGGAAGACGAAATAATAAAAAATAAAGAAGCCGCAAATATTTTCATTGAAAAAATAAACGACAAAAAGAACGAAATCCATGAAAAAATGAAACACCCCTTGGATAAAGTTACCTACAATGAAGCAAAGGAACTGCTCATTGCCTGCGATGCGGCAATCAGGATCATAGAGATAATGCTAATCAGAATTAATAATAAATAGAGGACGAGTATTGTGAGCCAAACAAAAAATAGAGAACTGTTAGATAAAAAAATAAGATCAGAAATTGAGGTGATAAAAAAAATAATCGCCGAATTTGATGTCGTAAAAGAAAACGTTAATGCTTTAAGTGAAAAAGCAAAAACAGATCCTCAGGCTGCAGAAAAATTAAACAAATTAATTGAGGGGTATACATATGGTGAAGAGCGAAAATTATATGATTCTGCCTTAAGTAAGATTGAAAAACTAATAGAGACAATGAGTCCTCCAAGATCTAAAAACCAATCAACAAAAAATCAACGGAATAAAAATAATAGAAAAATAGTATGACGATTTTGAATAAAATAGACTATAACTATTATAAATTAATTAATTATCCAATTATGATGGTCCATGATGAATGGCTAGGTGATTTAACCGGTGTCAATCAGGTTAGTTTTCGGCATTTAAGAGAAAGTAGTTCTACTCGTAATCAACTCAACAAGATATTGCGTCAGGAAATACAAGATAAAATTTCTGGAGTGGAATTATCTGATATAAATAAGGAAGGTTTTTTATATCAGTCAATTGGGAAAATAAGATTGCTTGCTCTAAGTAGTGCATTATTTGAAATTCAATGCCCTGACTATATTTTTTCACGATTATATCGAGAAACTCTGATCAGAGAGATAGGATATCAAAATGTGAAGCAGTTATCATTCTATTGGCAGGGAGGGCAATGTAAACCAGAATATGGCGAAGAACGGTTTTGTTCTGAACTGATAAAATACGGTGCAGGAAATCTTGAATGGCTATTTTCTGATAATCCCTTATGGACTATAGTCAAATATCTTTTACCGAAAAGTGGAGAAATAAAACCAACCCATATTAATGATTTATTTCTTAACAGACTTAATAAAATTTTATTGCCTTATGAAACTTTATGAATATAAAAATATAAAAATTGATTTAGTGCTTACGGAAGATATCATACCAGAAGATAAGTTACTGGAAATTATGCAATCTGATGATATAGTCAAGTTGGCTCGAAAAAAAACATGTGAACATTTACTGAGGGCGAGGAGGAAGTCGAAAAAATTAAAGACAGAATCCAGAAAAAAAATCGCCAGAAAAATAATGGCAATGAGAGAAAGGATTCGAAAAAATAATAAAATAAAATTAGAGAAAGAAGTTAACAAATCGATAAAATGGGTTAAAGATATTCAGGATATCGAGTTGGTCTTAATGCAGGACATAATGAATAAGGTTCATTCGTCACTGACTAATGCATTACATTCTTTAGACACATCATCAAGAATTAATTGGGATGATTTACTTAATGAAGTCGTAAGGGAAACGCTTTCCCATAACAATATTGTTGGAGCTATTAAGATCACTAAAAACCCAGACATTAAACTTGATCCTGGAGAGGCTAATAATATACAGCTTATTAATGATGCAGACGCACCACTTAATAAGATAATAATAGAAAATGAATATATGAGAATAACTTTAGATCCGTTAGAACAAATAAATATTTTATTGAATTCATTTAAAGAGAATTATCTTAGCATTATTCAGGAATGATGATATGTCTCAATTAATGACCATTGGCTCACAGCCAATATTTTTAATTATTGTATTTTTTCTTTTATCATTACTGCCTATATTTGTTGTTATTGGTACTTCATTCCTGAAAATTTCGATTGTATTGGGGATTCTGAAGAACGCATTAGGTATTCAACAGGTACCACCAAATATGGCGCTAACATCAGTATCTTTGATACTGACAATGTTTATTATGTCTCCGATAATATTAC
>NZ_JABWMS020000142.1:0-2589 GCF_013369155.2 Escherichia sp. 94.0001
ATATTGAGTATCTGCCACAGTTACCAAACGAAATAACATCAGTTACAATCGAAAATTGCAATAACCTGACCACCCTTACAGGATTACCAGTTAATACACAAAACCTGTCCGTCATTAACTGTGAAAAATTACAAATCACAGACATACCATCGACAGTAAAAAATCTACATATTGAATTAACTGATTCACCATTTATACACATCATATCTGAAGGCATCGAATGCCTGACGGTTTGCCACTGCCATATATCTGGAGTGCCAGAGAGTGTCCGTCATCTTGAGATCAGAGGTTACGCCACAGACGGCATAAAAAATGTTCCAAACGGGTTATTATCTCTCAGCATCAATCGCTACACCCCAGAAAATCAGGCCAGAATTGACAGCCTGATATCACCGTCACTACAGACGCTATCTCTGACTGGATGTAGCAATATTATACTGCCGGAGAAACTCCCGGAGAGTCTGAGATCTGTAACCATTCATGTGGAGCAGAAAACTACATGGAACATCGTAGCTGAAGGGGTTCCTGATGGACTGGATCTTGATTTACAAAATGTACTACTCTCTCCGAATGTAATTAAAGAAAAAAACATCACTTTTCAGGGCAACGCACTGGATGCTGCCTTGCATTTTCGTCCGGGAGACATTGTCTATGGGCTATCCTCTCCCAGAGAAAAACTTGTCAACAGCATCAAACTGGTTAACGACTTTTCCAAAAAAGATATCGTAATTCAGAATACATTAACAAACGCAGTATGGGACGCCAGACCCCCCCGTAAATATAAGCAAGACTCGCTTATCAAAAGAGCATTAAATG
This sequence comes from Escherichia sp. 94.0001, assembly GCF_013369155.2. Taxonomy (NCBI): domain Bacteria; kingdom Pseudomonadati; phylum Pseudomonadota; class Gammaproteobacteria; order Enterobacterales; family Enterobacteriaceae; genus Escherichia; species Escherichia sp. 94.0001. The sequence goes on from NZ_JABWMS020000142.1 coordinate 817, forward strand.
AACATGAAAGAGGAACAAAATTTAAACAGTGCTTAAAAAATCACAATAATTATAATGTCATCATGGCCGACCTTTCCATATACAATCGAGACAAGTTATGGGCAAAAACAAGCAAGGCAGGCCTAGAGTTTCAAACATTAATTCGCAACAGAACGGTTATGTTTTGTGCGGATGGGCTTGTCAATTCACTCAAACTCATAGCTAACAAGTCAGAGGGCTATGGTCAGAGTATTACCGCCAGCGAATTACGATGGATTTATCGTAATAAAGACAACAGCCAAATAATGAAAAACATAAAATTTTATCTGCATAGCAAAGAGATACCAGCAGAAAGAATATTAGATACACCAGAGTGGAAAGACTACCGTCCAAAATACTCCGGTTCCACATATAAATATTCTTAATGATAGCAAAAAATATATTTTCGATATAATCAATGTTATGATTAAAGAGTATTTCATCAGGGCAGGTAAAAACAGAGTAAATCAGCAAAAGAAGCTGATCTTCAGCGATACTGACACTAACTGACGGTTTAAGCGGTCGTATGAAGCAGCAGCTTTCCGACGGACTGCCATGCGGATCGTTTACCTTTTGGGCTATTCCGCCCGTCATCAAGCGGCTCACGAGTACTGAGTTTATCAGGATGATATTGCTGACAATGGTAATTCGTTGACCGATGTATACTTCACTATATATCGGTCAACACCGTACTGCCGTGCAACATCTCAAAGATGTAGCATCGTTTTTACCAGAGGAGGCAGGACATAGATTGTAAAAAAACTATTTCGATGCATTTACCATTGAGATATTTTCCTTCATACCAAAAGTTCTATCAATTATCGCAAGTGGTTCAACAGGTGCGGTCTTATCTATAACCCAACCACTCTCTGTAACACTTCCTCGTGTGATATATTTTGCCTTTACTTTAACAACTATTAGATAATGCTCACGACTAAACCGATCAGCAACGCTAAGATCCGATGTGTATTCAGGCAATATTCTTCCAATACGTACCTGCTGTTGTGCCATATATTCATCTGGTGCTTTTACATTTGGATTTGAATCAGGAAGCCCTCCAGCAGTTTTATATTCAACGATATTTTCAGCTTGAATACCGGTTGTGCCGCGACACAATATGATGTCTGAATCGGACAGTTCTATGTGCCCCTCCTTAATTTTCGAATAAATTTGTTTAATACTATGTTCTGGAGTTGGTACTATTTCAGAAGATAAAGCAGGCAACGTGTCTTCAAGCACCGGAGAATCATCGTATATATCCAACAAATCCTCATCATACCCAATATCTCCTTCTCTTAACTGAGAATACGGTTTATCTATGTATCTAATAACTCCCCCACCATGAAGACCTTCTGATTTATAAAATGTACCATCAGCGTCACGAAAGAAATAAACATTAACCTGTTTGTTATTTATAGAATACCTACCTGAATATAATTCCGAATTTGGCTCCTTAGTTAAATCTACTGATTCCCCCTTGTAGACTATTTTATTTGGTGTCTCTGAAGATATGGGGTTAAAGGATTCTATATATCTATAAAAACCACCGCCAACTTTCTCATAATACCCATACTTAGAAGAGTTAAGATCTACTGCACTATATCTATTCCCCCCACGTTCCTGTTTCATTTCTAATATTTTAGATTGTTTTTCGTTATATATAAAGTCATTACCATCAATTGACTCAATTACAGAATAGAAATTAGCATTATTACTCGGATGATACATAATATTATCATTAATGTTTTTTTCTAT
>NZ_JABWMS020000143.1:0-2428 GCF_013369155.2 Escherichia sp. 94.0001
ACGTAATCAGCAAGCGATATACGCAGCGAATTGAGCGGCATAACCTGAATCTGAGGCGGCACCTGGCACGGCTGGGACGGAAGTCGCTGTCGTTCTCAAAATCGGTGGAACTGCATGACAAAGTCATCGGGCATTATCTGAACATAAAACACTATCAATAAGTTGGAGTCATTACCCACGGAAACAGACAACGCCTGGTTGTACTCGCTGTCACACCAGACCAGTGACTTCGGCGAATCAGAATGGATTCATTTTACCGGTAGCGGATATCTGTTACGTACCGATGCGTGGTCATACCCGGTTCTGCAACTTAAACGTCTGGGCCTGTCAAAAACATTCCGTCGTCTGGTTGTCACACTCATCCGGCGTTATGGCGTCAGTCTCATTCACCTGGATGCCAGCGCTGAATGCCTGCCGGGTTTACCCACCTTCAACTGGTAACCTGGACAAAAGACACAGTATGGAATCATTAACCACAGAAACGGCGCTGGATATTCTGATTGCGTGGCTACAGAACAATATCGACTGCGAATCCGGAATTATCTTCGACAACGATGAGGATAAAATGGATTCGGCAGCACTGCTGCCCTGCATTGAACAGGCCAGGGAAGATATCCATACCCTGCGCCAACTGCAGCTTCTGCAACAGAACCGGTGAGTCTTACTCACCAGACTTCATTCCACTGACGCCAGCCTGAACAGGGCTGGCGTTTTCATTTATCTGCAAAAAGGAATATCGATTATGTCTGATATCACAGCCTCCCGTCCGGAAGTTGTCAACGGGCATACGGACGTTATCTGCTCAACCAGTATCCGCCACATTCTGGCTGTACGAAAGAGTTCACTGCTGCAAATCGACACACTTATCCGGCAACTGGCTGAAATCTCAGCAATGACAGAAAGTATTGGCGGTAAAACCGCACTGGACTGGGCGATGAAACAGGATTTTCGCTGTGGCTGCTGGCTCATGGAGAAACCTGAAACGGCAATGAAAGCCATCACACACAATCTTGATCGCGAACTCTGGCGTGATCTGATGCAACGTTCCGGGATGCTGTCATTAATGGATGCGCAGGCCCGTGATACATGGTACCGGTCACTGGAGTACGATAATTTTCCGGAAATCAGTGAAGCGAACATTCTGAGCACATTTGAACAACTGCACCAGAATAAGGATGAGGTGTTTGAGCGAGGGGTGATCAACGTCTTCAGAGGGCTGAGCTGGAATTACAAAACCAATTGCCCCTGCAAATTTAGCAGTAAAATTATCGTCAACAACCTGGTGAGGTGGGACCGGTGGGGGTTTCATCTTATCACCGGGCAACAGGCCGATCGACTTGCCGACCTGGAAAGAATGCTGCATCTGTTCAGCGGCAAACCGATCCCCGACAACCGGGAAAACATCACTATTCGTCTGGATGATCACATTCAGTCTGTTCAGGGTAAAGAGAGCTATGAAGATGAGATGTTCAGCATCAGATACTTTAAGAAGGGCTCCGCGCACATCACGTTCAGAAAACCGGAACTGGTTGATCGGCTAAATGACATCATTGCGAAGCATTATCCGGGGCAACTATCAGCCATCTGAGTCAGATGGAGAAAAAGCTTACCTGACCCATTACCTGACCCAATTCAAAGGCAAAAGAAAAAGGGTTAGCTGGTTTATTAGCTAACCCTTTGTTGTATATGGTGGCCCCTGCTGGACTTGAACCAGCGACCAAGCGATTATGAGTCGCCTGCTCTAACCACTGAGCTAAAGGGCCTTGAGTATGCAATAACAATACTTATAAACCACGCAATAAACATGATGATCTTATGATGTAAATAACAGATTTTTATGCGTTCTCATTCATCCTGGGTCGTCATTACCTGCGACATAAAACCCGACACCGCTTCCATTCACAAAGTCGATACTCTCAGTCAACAAGCAAATGCTAATACTTAGCACTATTTATAGTTACCATCGATTCAATGATAGTTTGTAATGATTTTGTATCTAATAATATAACTTTATTACATTAGCTGAAGAGTTTTCGCATCATTATGATATCTGTTACTTTTCACCCCATAAAAATAAACTTCATATAGCAATATATTCTTTCATAGATCTTATTCTGCTAATCATTAGTTTCGTATGAGCGATTTTTGACAGTTGCCTCTCCAGACCACATCGATAATTAAAAAAACAGATTTAAGCATTATCCTTTTCCATATAAATATTGGATAAAAGTAGGACATCTGTTTGCAATTACTTTCACAACAATTAAACATTTTTATGTTTCCGTATACACCATATTACTCTACCATTAGAGGAACTTTATTATGTTTTCTATAAAACCAGGACCAAGAAATTTACCTATCGACAACCCCACATTGTTATCATGGAACATTACTGACGGGGATCTAAATTCCAAATTAAATACATTAG
>NZ_JABWMS020000144.1:0-2299 GCF_013369155.2 Escherichia sp. 94.0001
TGACTTATCAGGGCGAGTCCATTAACCTTATTTCACTGGATCACGAATACCCAGAGTCCTGTCTTCAAAATGACACAAACACATATTTATTAGGAAGAGTAATATTTCTGTATAACTCAATGATTTATAAGTTCATAAACTGTCAGGAACATGAAACCAATAACATTCACTCAGCTATGATAAATAACCTATTACAGGAAGTTGATATAGCCCTCGGTAAAATAAATGACATTATAGACAGCAGAAACATATCAGCCCCCCATGAACTGGCAAATATTCTTACCCGCGAAAAAATACTTACAACACGGGAAAAAAAAGGAAACCTGATAAGCCTGTTTGATGGATTCACTTTATTCCATTGTGTTGGAATGATAACCTTTCTTATCCATTATCTCAGAACACCTGAAGAAAAAGTTGAAAATATATTTATGTTATATGGTGCAGATAAAAACAATAAACTACGCAGAAGACTGATTTATGACGCACTAGGAATAATTCAGTCTCAGCAGGAGTGAAGAGTTAAACAGGCAAATTATTTTTTATAAAAAGGGGATTGTTAAGTAATCCCCTGTTAATCAAAATACGCTTTCCTGACGATCTGATAATTATCAGCTCAATACATTTGACATAAAAGCGGTTTCTTAATTACTACTGCTACGATCACATATCAAATCATGATCGTACAATATACATTTTCACTATTATTTATTCACAATTTGAGACATCACATAATCCGCCCATGCCTGCATCATCGGTACACGCTGCTCCAGTAGATCAGTACGATGATATGCCGCCTCAACCTTATTTTTCAGCGTATGAGCGAGCGCCCTTTCCGCCAGATCCCGCGAATACCCCTGTTCGCTACACCAGTCCCTGAATGTTGAGCGAAAACCATGTGCCGTGGCAACTCGCCCCGGAATGTCACTGACGGCTTTCTTTTTACGCAGAAAACTTGTCAACACCATATCGGAAAGGATCTGCTGCTTTCTGGGTGAAGGGAACACCAGTTCATCATGCAGGCCACGTATATTTTCCAGAATGTAAATAGCCTGCCGGGATAAAGGAACACGATGCTGTATCCTGGCTTTCATTCTTTCTGCAGGTATAGTCCATACCCGCTTATGAAAATCAATTTCAGCCCAGCGCATTCCCCTGGCTTCGCCCGAGCGAGTTGCTGTAAGTATCACCATTAATAACAGTGCGCGGGTAACATTATAAGGTTCATCGGTATACACACTGGTCGCCACAAAAAGCGGTAACTGCCTCCAGGGCATTGCGGGTTGGTGTTCATCACGTCCTCTAGTCTGCTGAGGAAGCAAATGGTCAACCACATCAACAGGATTTGCTACACAAAAACCGTGCGCCCATCCCCACTGCATAACAACATGAATGCGCTGTTTAACCCGGCTTGCCGTTTCTGACAAGGTTAACCAGACTGGACGCAGTGTTTCTGCCACGTCCGCAGCCGTAATCGAATCCAGCGTTTTTGCTCCCAGTTGAGGAAACGCGTAATTCTCAAGCGTCGATAACCACTGCCTTACATGCTTTGGATTTTCCCATCCAGGAGACAGTTCTGCATGTACACGCCTGGCTGCATCGGCAAATGTTGGGATAGCGACTTTCTCAGATTCAGCCTTTTTAATCTCCAGAGGATCATCACCTGCAGCAAGTTGCTCTCGCATTATCCGGGCAGTACGTGCAGCTTCAGCAATACTGACCTCTGGGTAAGTTCCCAATCCAGCATTACGTCTTTTTTGGGTCACCGGACTTACATAACGAAAAACCCATTTCCCCCGCCCCTTTACTGAAGAAGGATGAAGGGTCAGTCCGGTAATTCCCCCATGGGGCAATGGTTTGTCATCAGGTTTGATATGTCTTGCTTTCGTATCCGTCAATACTGCCATACGCTAATTCCCGTCACTCTGGTATGCCATCCAGTATGCCATTAGTCTCTCGCTTCACTAAGAATACATTAGATAATATCGGACAACAAAAAGTGTAATACATTGTTTATAATGAAATTATATAACACCCCTGGATTAAGTCAGATTTATTTCAGGCGGTCCCCCTCACCGCCATCTTTAAAGAAGAGCTCGTACGAAAGTACGGGCTTTTTTTTCGTATATTGCACACACCGGGGGATGAAAAGCCCTGACCGGGGTTCGACAACTGGCGACAGCCAGTTGGACAGACCGTGAACGCAGTGAGCGGGCTGCCCGCAGGGCGAGCGAAGCGAGTCAATCCCCCCCTCACCGCCATCTTTAAAGAAGAGCTCGTACGAAAGTACGGGCTTTTTTTT
>NZ_JABWMS020000145.1:0-2279 GCF_013369155.2 Escherichia sp. 94.0001
TCATAACACTGTGTTACCTGGCTAATCAGAACTTATGACCGACACCCACGATGAAGCCGTCAGTGCGCCAGTCGCCACTGCCGGAACCTTCATAAGCAAGGTCAATAACCACCGTCTCTACGGGACTGAACTGAATCCCGGCATTCCAGGCCGGCGACAGATGACGCGCAGTATGACCATCACTGGCGGTGGTGGTCTCCTTCACATACCCCGGTTTCACTTCATCACGCCGGTAATCCTGAACACTGTCAGACCAGCGGGTGTACGCCATCCCGGCCATGCCATAGAGACTGACCCGCTCACTGAGCTGCCAGACAGGGCCGGCCATCAGACTGACATAACGACCGCGCAGGCTTTCATAATGGAAGGTATTTTCACCCGTCTTCATCGTGTCACTTTTCTTCACCGATGCATAACTCAGCGCGACAATGCCGCCCAGGTGATCCGTGAACTCATAACGGTATTTCACATTAATCCCTTTTAAATCACCTGCACGCGCACCGGTACCGGACAATGCCGGTACGCCGCCCGGGTGAACCTGAGCATATCCCACGGAAAATGCACCGTGTCCGCTTTCAGCCTGTGCAGGAAAGGCAATTCCTGCCAGCAGGGTAGTAAACAATAATATCGTTGCGTATAAATGCCGCATGATTACCTCTTTGTTTTCAGTCAATAAAAAAGGCACCTCCTGAGGTGCCCGTCCGGGTTAATAAACCGTCAGCTGATACTGATCCCTGCCGTGGATTTTTTCATGACCACAACCAGTAAATCACTGATGTACGTTGTCGGCGTCCAGTTGTTCGCACCGGCCGACGACACATTAAACGTCAGGGTGACATGACCCCGCCCTGCCGGCATATCTATCACCGATGAGAACACCCGGCTGACATCCGTTGCCGGTTCATGGAAAATCTCAACCCCGTTCTTCAGCACCTGCAGCTTACAGGTGGAATACCAGTACGACTGCTGATTCGGGCTGTTGAAATTCTGGTGTTTCGTCCCGCGAAACAGCACCGGGGGAATGATAATCTGCCGGTCGAAGCCCTGGTCATCGTAAACTGTGACGGTTACCGTCCCGCTGGCATAACTGTTATTCCGGGGAAAGGCTTTCCCCACCGTCTTCACCAGGTCGCCTTCAATCTGGTTTGCAGACAGTTTCCCTCTGATGACACAGTTCTCGTTAATGGTGACATTATTGAGCGTGCCGGTATTCGCGGTAATTGCTCCGCTGATATCCGCGTTCCTGGCTGTCAGCTTCCCTTCCGGCGTCAGGGAAAACGTCGGGGGGTTGCCGGATGACGTGATACTCACCGCAAACAGTCGCTTCAGGAACACGTCGTTCATGAACAGCTGATTCCCCTGCGCCACAAATAACGGCGTGCTGTTGCCGCTCTCCGGATTTATCATCGCGATACGGTCAGCCAGCAGCAGTATGTTGCTCAGTGGCTGGCCATCAGTATCCTCAATCCCTGCACCAATCCCGGCCACATAGGGAATGCCGTCTTTCGTTTTTTGAACCTTCAGCATGTACAGCGCAGCCAGGTCATCATTTGTGTCCTTCTGCACGCGCTGTATCTGCTGTATGGTGGCGCTCTGGTCCTCCAGCGTTTTGTTGACCGTCTGTGTGATTTCATTGCGGGTTTCCGTGATGCTGGTCTTCATCTCCGCCATCTCATCCGCAAGCTGGCTGTTATCTATCAGTTCCCACAACCCCTGAGCCAGATGCGTTTTTCCTATTTCTCCTCTGAAAAAGTCCAGATACCCTTCTGCATCATTGCTGGCCTGCCCGCTGGCTTCCACAAACGCAGATTTCCCCACCAGGTTGACGCTGCGCACGTAAAACCAGAAATCCTTCCCGGGCTTAATGTGCGGGCCGGATACACTCCACTGACTGCCGGTCCCCAGATAACGGGCAGAGGTTTCCACCTGAGATGTGTCTGCGATTTTTGCCTCCGAAAACCAGAACTCAAACTGTACCGTCGGGTCATACACCGCAAGACGCGGGACCGCTGTTATCTGAAAATAGCCCGGTGTCAGCTCAATCGTGGCGGGTACCGCAGGTGCATTAATCCTGAACGTGGTGGTGGCCGGTTCGCCCTGCTGGCCATAACTGTTAATTGCCCTGACTGTCAGGGTGTATTCCCCGGGCGGCAGACCACTGAAACGATGCTCTGTATCCGCAGTGATGGCGGTGGTCACCAGACGGCTGTCTTCTCCGCTTCCGCTGGTCAGGCGCAGACTGAAGCGCACACCCTTCACCACCCGCGGCGTGTCCCATT
>NZ_JABWMS020000146.1:0-2193 GCF_013369155.2 Escherichia sp. 94.0001
TGACTTGTGTTGGTCGCCAGAAAATGAAATTAGGCAGCAAACCACTTATTTGAGGTGAGATATGACAAAATCATGGAGCGTACCTTTTCCTGAATTAGAAACTGAACATGATGGAATGCCTGTTTTCTGGAGATTCCAGGCGACAGTTGAAGAAGATGGGATAAAAATATTCGCACTTCAATATATAGCTTTTCATCAGACAGAGCATTATGCATGGTTGGTTCCTGCGCATTGGATTGTTAATTTTAAACCAGCACCAAATCAGTGGTTACAGGAATGGAAACAAAGGAGAAATAGATATGCAATTAAGAAAGTAGCAAAAAATGCAGAAAGATCTTTTGCATTCCCAACGAAGAAACTTGCTATTGAAAGTTTATTGCGCCGGAAGAAATACCATTTAATGAGAATAAAACAAGATTTGGCTGTTGTATCAACTCTTGTTGATGGGATGAAGAATATTGATACATCAACACCAGATATTGAATATAACTTTGGACACAACCAAGAAACAGAAAATTGGGTATTTTATTAGTACGAATAAGCACTGTGTATTCATTCCAACGAGTGAATACACGGAGCAATGTCGCTCGTAACTAAACAGGAGCCGACTTGTTCTGATTATTGGAAATCTTCTTTGCCCTCCAATGTGAGAGCGATTTTTTATCTGTGAGGATATGAATAGATGTCAAACATCAAAAAATACATCATTGATTACGACTGGAAAGCATCAATAGAAATTGAAATCGACCATGACGTAATGACAGAGGAAAAACTTCACCAGATTAATAATTTCTGGTCAGACTCTGAATACCGACTCAATAAACACGGCTCTGTATTAAATGCTGTATTAATCATGCTGGCGCAACATGCTCTGCTTATAGCAATTTCAAGCGACTTAAATGCATATGGTGTTGTGTGTGAGTTCGACTGGAATGATGGAAATGGTCAGGAAGGATGGCCTCCAATGGATGGTAGCGAAGGAATAAGAATTACCGATATCGATACATCAGGAATATTTGATTCAGATGATATGACTATCAAAGCCGCCTGAGCGCGGCGTTACCGCATACCAATAACGCTTCACTCGAGGCGTTTTCGTTATGTATAAATAAGGAGCACACCATGCAATATGCCATTGCAGGGTGGCCTGTTGCTGGCTGCCCTTCCGAATCTTTACTTGAGCGAATCACACGTAAATTACGTGACGGATGGAAACGACTCATCGACGTACTTAATCAGCCAGGAGTTCCCAAAAATGGATCAAACACTTATGGCTATCCAGACTAAATTCACTATCGCCACTTTTATTGGCGATGAAAAGATGTTTCGTGAAGCCGTCGACGCTTATAAAAAATGGATATTAATACTGAAACTGAGATCAAGCAAAAGCATTCACTAACCCCTTTCCTGTTTTCCTAATCAGCCCGGCATTTCGCGGGCGATATTTTCACAGCTATTTCAGGAGTTCGGCCATGAACGCTTATTACATTCAGGATCGTCTTGAGGCTCAGAGCTGGGCGCGTCACTACCAGCAGATAGCCCGTGAAGAGAAAGAGGCAGAACTGGCAGACGACATGGAAAAAGGCCTGCCCCAGCACCTGTTTGAATCGCTATGCATCGGTCATTTGCAACGCCACGGGGCCAGCAAAAAAGCCATTACCCGTGCGTTTGATGACGATGTTGAGTTTCAGGAGCGCATGGCAGAACACATCCGGTACATGGTTGAAACCATTGCTCACCATCAGGTTGATATTGATTCAGAGGTATAAAACGGATGAGTACAGCACTCGCAACGCTGGCAGGGAAGCTGGCTGAACGTGTCGGCATGGATTCTGTCGACCCACAGGAACTGATCACCACTCTTCGCCAGACGGCATTTAAAGGCGATGCCAGCGATGCGCAGTTCATCGCATTGTTGATCGTCGCCAACCAGTACGGCCTTAATCCGTGGACGAAAGAAATTTACGCCTTCCCTGATAAGCAGAACGGCATCGTTCCGGTGGTGGGCGTTGATGGCTGGTCCCGCATCATCAATGAAAACCAGCAGTTTGATGGCATGGACTTTGAGCAGGACAATGAATCCTGCACATGCCGGATTTACCGCAAGGACCGTAATCATCCGATCTGCGTTACCGAGTGGATGGATGAATGCCGCCGCGAACCATTCAAAACCCGCGAAGGCAGAGAAATCAC
>NZ_JABWMS020000147.1:0-2178 GCF_013369155.2 Escherichia sp. 94.0001
AGAGGTTCAACCCGGCTCCAGTCCAGAATACGCAGTTCTTTGATCTGCCCCCGGGAGTTACGGATTTTCAGCACCACCGTATTGCCGTGACGCAGTTTGGCGTTCAGCCACAGTTCAAAAAACTGGATACGATTCTGCTGTGCATTGGGACGACGACAGAGACGGGCAATATCCCCCTGCCGTTTTTCACGGCGGATCCCCTGTGTATCCGTCTGCATCAGGCGCAGCCGCATTTTGGCGATATCCTGGGATATCAGCGAAATGCAAGAAAACACCGCATGAAAGGAGAGGACACTTTCCGGATCGGCTTTCACACCCTGCTGCCAGGCGCCGGCAAAGGGCTCAGCCACCGCCTGAAACAGGCTGGTCCAGCCCACCTCTTTTACATCACGTCCTGATTTCTGGTTTTTTCGGGTTCGTCGCAAAAAGTTCCACATTCGCTATGCTCCGCATCATGTTTCTTTTTCTGACCCACCGGACGTCGCGCTGTGATGTACTCCGCCTTCCTCAGGCGAACCAGCACCTCCGCACACGGCTGTGCGACATCCCGGATATCCCCGGGCCGGGCATCATGTGTACCCTGCAGATATCGGATTTTTGCCATCAGTTACTGCGGGACGCTCTCACCTCCCGCCCTCCTCATCAGACTCAGCCGCCGGACGCACTGCCGTAGTTCACACCGGTGATCACAGCCACCGCCGCAGTACGGCGACGACGCCAGTTGATCCAGCGCTCCGCACGGATGGCCACGCTGCCGGTCTGGAACATGGAAACCAGCTCCACCGGCGACGGTGTGGTGCTGTCGCCGCCCGGCTCAGACTGCATTTCCAGTGACGCTTCACGGGACATATCCACTGCCACACCGCCGTCATCCGCCAGATAAATATCCGGTGCATTCACCAGTACCAGCTGGTCACCCACATACTGGGAGACAATCACCGGCAGCCCCTGGAAGGAGCCACCCAGCAGGGTCATGTCCGGGTATTCCTTCTGACCCAGCGCATTTTTACGCATGGACAGTGCCAGGGCATTGGTGCTGGACATCAGCCAGACCGCACCGGTGGGCTGCAGGTTTGCTGCCACAAACTGTCCAAACGCAGCCTCTGCATCCGCATCCGGGTTACCGGTTGATGCCGTGCCCTTCACATCATGGGTGATGGACGCCGGGGAGACATCTGCCACTGCGGCTTTTTTCGGGTCCACAAAGTCTGTGTCCAGACGCGCCACCACCGCTTCTGCCAGCGCATTACGGACCAGTGCATCAGCTGCCGGACTGGAAAAGCGGATCAGCTCTTCCGTCAGTACCGCAATGGCCGACACCTTCGCATGACTGAAGGTGATGGACTCAAAATCAAACTTCGTCAGGGGTCTGGCCTTACCCTCCCCCACCCAGCCGGCAGCACCGCCGGACACCTGGGCATGCACGCGGATATTGAACGGCACCAGACGAAGTGCAGGGATCCCGCCCTGACCAAATCGCCCGATAATGGTCTGCGGACGCAGGTAATCAATAAAGTCCTGCGCATATTCCTGATATTCAGACAGGCTGCCTGCCCACTGCGGGTCCGTGGTGGTCCCTGCCCCCACCGCCGATTTCAGGACATGATGCAGACGGCTGTCATCCGGATACTGACGACGGGCCACTTCCAGGGCCTCAGAGCGGACACCTTTAGCCGCAGCCAGTGATTTGGCAAAGCGGGCAAAGCCAATCCCCTTATCCAGTTTCTGCTCAACACGGATCACCGGCGCTGAGCTCACCGTCACAACGTCACCGTTACCGGCCTGTTTCACCGGCTGTGCCGTGGCGGCCTTACTGGTTTCCAGTTCACGCAGACGCTTCAGGTGCGCATCCACCTGACGGATCTCCGCCGCGGTGTTGTCGTAATGCTCTTCCTCCTCCACATCCAGTGTGCGGCCTTCCTCTGCGGCTTTGTTCATGATCTCCTCAAGGGAGGCTGCCAGTGCAGCACGCTTGTTTTCAAAACTTTTAATCTGTTCACCAGTATTCATTGCTGACTTTTCCTTATGAAAAGAGGTTATTGACTGTGCCGAAGCGCCGGCAGAAGATGCGATTTTCACCACCGGTCTCCGGTTGCCGGACGCGGCAGAAAACGGGCGGTCGAAAGATTTAATGGTCCGGATGGTGCATTCCGCATTCGCGGGCACGGTGACGGCAGA
>NZ_JABWMS020000148.1:0-1988 GCF_013369155.2 Escherichia sp. 94.0001
CTGAGAATAATACCTCCTGGGTAAGTGAGCAGATACTTTCAGCGCCTCCGAAAGATGTAAATATCCGACTTGGAGTCGGTTCTTTAGAAGGTACAACCGTCTCACATGTTCAGCGATTGCATCATTCGTTAATCGCAGCTGGTTTGGAAAGTAACCTCACTGTCTATACCGGTGGTCACGATTATGCTTGGTGGCGCGGAGCAATTATTGATGAATTAGCAAATCATAATTGCAGGATGGTATCAAATAATAACTCTGTGTAAAATATCGTTTTATCGTCCGATAACTCTTTCTGCAATATTATTATGGGAGACTGTCTCATTTATTTAGTGATGTCCTTCATTTATGTGATGAAGGACATTATATTACTCATAACATTTCTCGTTGAAAATTTCAGCAATACGCTACAATTGTTTCCCGTTGTTTTTTAATTTTCTCATCAAAACCTCTGCGATCTCTGCAGGAGTGGGTTGTTCAGCCATTTCAGCGGCTACCTGATCTGAACAGAAGCGTAGTGAATCATCATAAAGCAGGCGATTTACCAAATCACTGGTCAGTCCATGCTTGTCCGGAATAATCCCACACCCACGCTTCGCAACAATTTCTGCATTAACAGAGCGATCTGCACCTTCTCCAAACACAATCTGTGGTATTCCACTATACAGCGCTGTCAGGGTATTACCTGCGCCACCGTGATGAATAAATCCATCAGCTCCATTAAGGAATACACCCATAGGTATCCAGTCAACCAGACGTACATTTGATGGTAGTTTTCGTAATCCAGTACGAGCATTTATTGCAAGTTGCAAAATGATATCAGCATCAACTTCATTTGCTGAATCCATAACCCATGAAATCAGCTCCAGACCATCAACCATTGGTTTTACAGTGCCAAGGCTGATGAGTAAACGTTTCCGATCAGAATCCCTGTCCCACCATGTTTCCTTTACAGCACCTCCGTTATAAGGAATATATCTCATTGAGATAACCGGTTCTCCAGCATTTTTAAGAATGCTCATACTTGGGGGAGCAACATCAATCCATGCTAAATCACATAGTGGACCGCTGACTCCATGCCGCCTGTAAGCATTGCTTAAAGAACGGTTTAACATCTGAATATGGGCAGATGTATGCGCGAATCCAACAGCCAGCATCACTGAAGGAATTCTATATTTAGCAGCAACCAATGGGCCTGCCGGACCAAGCGGGGGATAGACTATTAAATCTGGCCTCCATTTTCCTGCAAAATCGATGAGGTTATCTGCCATTTCATCGCTAAAAAAAGAGAAATGACCAATAATATTACTTTTTTTCCTCAACTCTTCCTGATGGCGATATCCAGCCTCTGAATCTAAACCTGGAACTGCATCAAAAACAACCAGTCCAGCTTCTGCTGCTTTATTCGCGAATTTGCCAGCGCTACTAATTACTACATCATGTCCGATTACACGAAAGGCCTGAGCCAGAGAAATCAATGGGTATAACAAACCGTACAGCGGAGGGCCAATAAAAAGAATACGTTTTCGCATTAAAAAAGTCCGTCTTCTGCTTACCTGTTTATTTTTCTATCGCTAAGAAAACATAATTAATATTATTTTTATGTGAGCTTATGCACAAAAATAACAAAGTATCTTATCTTCTGGTAGAGATACAGGATACAGTTTGTAGGAGCTTTCTTTTTTTGAACAATGATTTGCAGGACAGTTATGCCAACCTAGCAGAATCAGTATCACAACAATAAATGACAGATCATACCTGAAATTTGAATTAACAGGCATCATGAATGTCAATAGTCTAAGCGGTTACTACTTACATCGCTTGCATAAATACTAAACACTGACTAGAAAAGTATTGGATAACCCCGTCACTAAAAGTAACACTTCGGTTATTTGCTCGGAATGTATCAACGCCAAGATTGTTAGCCGTTACGCCTTATATCACTGGCGCTGACAAATGTTTCTTTTCTAATTTACTGAACCGGCGCAGAC
>NZ_JABWMS020000149.1:0-1909 GCF_013369155.2 Escherichia sp. 94.0001
GGCTTCAACGGCCTGGCGGCAAAGGTGCAGACGACGCTGAAAGACGATCCGATGTCAGGTCACGTTTTTATCTTCCGTGGGCGTAATGGCAGTCAGGTAAAGCTCCTCTGGTCTACCGGCGATGGACTGTGTCTGCTGACCAAACGGCTGGAGCGCGGCCGCTTCGCCTGGCCGTCAGCCCGGGATGGCAAAGTGTTCCTCACACCGGCACAGCTGGCGATGCTCCTTGAAGGTATCGACTGGCGGCAGCCTAAAAGACTGCTTACGTCCCTGACTATGTTGTAAGCCTCTTTATCCTGGTCGACGCTGAATGAGCCTGGTAATATACCCGGTATGAGCAGCTCACTTCCTGACGATATCAATGCACTGAAACGTCTCCTTGCCGAACAGGAGGCGCTGAACCGTGCCCTGCTGGAAAAGCTGAACGAGCGTGAACGCGAAATAGACCATCTGCAGGCACAGCTGGATAAGCTGCGCCGGATGAACTTCGGCAGCCGCTCCGAAAAAGTCTCCCGTCGTATCGCACAGATGGAAGCTGACCTGAAGGCACTTCAGAAAGAAAGTGATACCCTTACCGGTCGGGTTGACGACCCGGCCGTGCAGCGCCCGCTGCGTCAAACCCGCACCCGCAAACCGTTCCCCGAATCACTCCCCCGCGATGAAAAACGGCTGCTGCCGGCAGCGTCATGCTGCCCGGAATGTGGAGGCTCACTGAGCTATCTGGGTGAGGATGCCGCCGAACAGCTGGAGTTGATGCGCAGCGTCTTCCGGGTTATCCGGACTGTACGTGAAAAGCATGCCTGTACTCAGTGCGATGCCATCGTGCAGGCCCCCGCGCCTTCACGGCCCATCGAGCGGGGTATCGCAGGACCGGGGCTGCTGGCCCGCGTGCTGATCTCAAAGTATGCAGAGCACACCCCGCTGTACCGCCAGTCTGAAATGTACGGCCGCCAGGGCGTGGAGCTGAGTCGTTCACTGCTGTCGGGCTGGGTGGATGCATGCTGCCGGCTACTGTCACCGCTGGAAGAAGCGCTTCAGGACTATGTGCTGACTGACGGTAAGCTCCATGCTGATGACACGCCTGTCCCGGTGCTGTTGCCAGGCAATAAGAAAACGAAGACCGGGCGGTTATGGACCTACGTTCGTGACGACCGTAACGCCGGGTCAACGCTGGCGCCGGCGGTGTGGTTCGCTTACAGCCCGGACAGAAAAGGCATCCATCCGCAGACCCATCTTGCGGGGTTCAGTGGTGTACTGCAGGCGGATGCATACGCCGGGTTCAACGAGCTGTACCGGGATGGCCGGATAACGGAAGCCGCCTGTTGGGCTCACGCCCGCCGTAAAATCCACGATGTGCACGTTCGCACCCCGTCAGCCCTGACGGAGGAAGCGCTGAAACGGATCGGCGAACTGTACGCCATCGAGGCAGAGATAAGGGGAATGACGGCGGAGCAGCGCCTTGCCGAACGTCAGTTGAAAACGAAACCGCTGCTGAAATCCCTGGAAAGCTGGCTGCGTGAAAAGATGAAAACCCTGTCGCGACACTCAGAACTGGCGAAAGCGTTCGCATACGCCCTGAACCAGTGGCCGGCGCTGACGTACTATGCAGATGATGGCTGGGCTGAGGCGGACAATAACATCGCTGAAAATGCGTTGCGGATGGTCAGTCTGGGCCGCAAAAACTACCTGTTCTTCGGTTCGGATCATGGAGGAGAGCGGGGAGCGCTGCTGTACAGCCTGATCGGGACGTGCAAACTGAACGGAGTGGAGCCAGAAAGCTACCTCCGCTATGTCCTTGACGTCATAGCCGACTGGCCGATAAACCGGGTCGGCGAACTGCTCCCCTGGCGCGTAGCACTGCCGACTGAATAACACATCCCCGTCAATACGGTTCTTGCTGCACGCTTAC
>NZ_JABWMS020000014.1:0-90436 GCF_013369155.2 Escherichia sp. 94.0001
ACGAAGTAAACAAAATTATGCAGGCAGCCAATATCAGCCAGCCTGACGCCGATAAGTTGCTTGCTGTATCGCGTGGTGAATTTGTTGCAGGGATTAGCGACCCGAATGATCCGAAATGGGTGAAGGGGATTGAAACCCGCGATTCTGTGAACCAGAACCAGAAAGAAACGGAACAGAACGACCAGAAAGCGGAACAAAACAGCCCAAATACGCAACAAAACGAGCCAGAAACGAAACAACCTGAGCCAGTAGCGCAACAGGAACCGGAAAAAGTCTGCACCGCCTGCGGTCAGACCGGCGGTGGCAACTGCCCTGATTGTGGCGCGGTGATGGGCAACGCTACATACCAAGAAACATTCAATGGAGAAAATCAGGCTGAATCTCAGGAAAAAAATCCGGAGGAAATGGAAGGCACTGAACATCCTCATAAGGAGGATACTGACGGTGAGCAGTATCACGATAGCGATAATAAAACTGGCGGGGCGGCAGATCACTCAATTAAGATGAACGGTCATCATGAAAATACATCCACCAGCAGAGCAGGTATTCATCTGATGATCGACCTTGAAACGATGGGAAAAAATCCCGATGCCCCGATTATCTCAATAGGTGCAATATTTTTCGATCCGCAAACCGGAGATATGGGACCGGAATTTAGTAAGACCATCGATCTGGAAACAGCTGGCGGAGTCATTGATCGTGACACCATTAAATGGTGGCTTAAGCAATCACGCGAGGCGCAATCTGCCATTCTGACCGATGAAATCCCGTTAGATGATGCACTACTGCAATTGCGGGAATTTATCGCCGAAAACTCCGGTGAATTTTTTGTTCAGGTCTGGGGAAATGGAGCCAACTTCGACAACGCGATTTTGCGCCGTTCATACGAACGGCAGGGGATCCCCTGCCCGTGGCGTTACTACAACGATCGCGATGTACGCACAATCGTTGAGCTGGGGAAAGCCATAGACTTCGATGCCAGAACGGCTATTCCATTCGAAGGTGAGCGCCATAATGCACTTGATGACGCCCGTTACCAGGCAAAATACGTTTCAGCTATCTGGCAAAAACTGATCCCGAGTCAGGCTGATTTTTAATGTTCAACCGTCGCCAGTTGTCGTTGGTATTCTGCAACTGGCGCGTTCCGGAGTGATAGCCATGAGCGAACAGTACCTGATAACGCTCGATGAGTGGAAACCAAAACGGTTCAGTCTCCCAATAACAAACACTACCCTGGTGAAATACGGAAAACTAGGATACATCGTTCCAAGACCACAAAAAATTCGTGGGCGTTGGCTGATAGATCGCCGAGCAGTATTTGTTGGGCCAGGTGAAACGGGAATTGCGCCGGAAATTCATACTGGCGATGATGATGCACTGAAGGAGATTTTAACTCATGTCACCGAGGCCACGAAAAAACAGCACTGACGTAGCATGCCTTTACGAAAAGTTTGATCGCAGAACTGGCAAGGTTTACTACCAGTATAAAAATCCTGTGACTGGAAAATTTCACGGACTCGGAACAGATAAAGGTAAGGCAGAAAAAATCGCTTCCACAGCCAATCAGCGAATAGCTGCAGCAGAAGCTGAATATTTCATGCGCAAAATTGATGAAAGTCCGTCAGCAACAAAACGTCGGGGTATTAGATTAAAGGCATGGGTTGATCGATATCTGAAAATACAGGACACGCGACTGAAAAATGGAGATATTGCAGCTACAACTCACAAAGAAAAAGCTCGAATGGCTGCATACCTGGTTTCCCGTCTGGGAAACCACCCATTGAAAGAACTGGAAGTAAGAGACTTTGCATTAATACTGGATGAGTGGCTGGATAAAGACATGGTCAGCACAGCGAGAGTAAATCGCGGATTATGGGTTGATATTTATAAAGAAGCACAGCATGCAGGGGAAGTTCCTCCTGGATGGAATCCTCCGGAGGCTACCCGTAAACCGATCCCTAAAGTAACCAGAGCCAGGCTCACCCTGGAAGACTGGCAAAAAATTTACAACGCAACGCCTGAAAAACACTTTATCCGTAACGCAATGCTTCTTGCGATTGTTACTGGTCAGCGCCGTGATGACATTTGCCACATGCGTTTTTCAGATGTGTGGAACGAACACTTGCATATCACCCAGGGAAAAACCGGAATGCGTCTGGCGTTACCGCTTACACTACGCTGTGATGCCATTGGGATAACGTTAAAAGAAGTTATTGATGGGTGCCGAGACAGAATATTAAGTCCATATCTAATCCATAGTCGGCACCAGAAACAACCAAAGCCGATGAGTAAAGACAACCTGAGCGACTACTTTGCCAAAGCACGGGATCTGGCTGGGATAACTCCACCAGCAGGAAAAACTCCGCCAACATTTCATGAACAACGCTCCCTGTCAGAACGACTGTACCGCGCGCAGGGTATTGATACAAAAACATTACTGGGACATAAAGTCCAGGCAACCACCGATCGTTATAACGATACTCGTGGTCAGGAATGGGTTAAATTGGTTGTTTGACGAAATAAATACAGCTGAAAAATGTTGATATTGCTTTGCTAGTGTAAAAACCCCGGCATCAACCGGGGTTCGGAGACTAATCTTGATCAGGTTCCTGCTTAGAATAATGTTTTCCAACAATAAATGCCGTAACCAATGCAACAAGATCTATTGAAACGAGAGTTCCGGCAAGAACTGTCTCCCCCATGACGCCAAAGACAGTGGCAGCTAAGATGATCAATATTGCCAACCAAAAAGCCTTTGTTTGACCATCTCTGGCAATATCAATGCTATCAGCCACTGTTTTATGGCGATGAGCCTGCTCTTTTTCGGTCAACTCAACAAGTCGATTTGCAAGCCCAGGCACCAGTTGATCATACTTTTTAAGCATTGAAGGTGGCGGAACAGGCCCCTGAAAATGCTGGCAAACAATAGCCCGCACCTGCGGACTATCCAAAACCCTGTTTAAGACCTCTGGATTTTCGATTACTCGAGAAACCAGTTCATTATCCTTTTGTTCTTCACAAGTGAGTTTGGTGTTCTCACTTTCTTTTTGATCTGGCATTGTTCAGCTTTTCAACGTTAACGGATACCATTGCTTTTTGGAAATCGCCTCTGATAGCCGCAGCATCCTGACGCAAAGCGGAAACTGGATTCGCTGGCATACCATTTGCTGAAACGACCGTCGGGCTCAGGGCTATAACCGAGCCAATGGCTTGTAACAAAGCCACACTTTTACGCTTCATAGTCACTCCTGAGTTCAATGGGATTCAAAACGGATTCAAAGTGAATCTTGATAGCTAATTCTAATACCACATTATGTGGTTTTTCAACACGAAGAAATCACATCAAAAATCTCATTCGGAAAGCGATATGGGTAAACAAACTGGAATACTTTTCTGTCCTAGTAAGCTCACCCATGTATAAAAATGCTGTAAAATGCGTGGTCCTGTTTTGGGGAAAAGTTTTGGAGAGATTTTGGAGAAAGGAAAAAATTGAATAAATTCAAAATCCTGAAAGTGTCCCGCCTTATGAACAAGAAGGTGGAACTCGAATGATCGGTCGACTGCTTCGCGGCGGTTTTATGACCGCTATCTACGCGTACCTGTATATCCCAATCATTATTTTGATTGTGAACTCTTTCAACAGCTCGCGCTTTGGCATCAACTGGCAGGGTTTTACCACCAAATGGTATAGCCTGCTGATGAACAACGACAGTCTGTTGCAGGCAGCTCAGCATTCACTGACGATGGCGGTGTTTTCGGCGACGTTTGCTACGCTTATCGGTTCACTGACGGCAGTTGCGTTGTACCGTTATCGCTTTCGTGGTAAGCCGTTCGTTAGCGGAATGCTGTTTGTGGTGATGATGTCGCCAGATATTGTGATGGCGATTTCTCTGCTGGTGCTGTTTATGCTGCTGGGTATTCAGCTTGGCTTCTGGTCGCTGCTGTTCTCGCATATCACCTTCTGCCTGCCGTTTGTGGTGGTGACGGTGTATTCGCGCCTGAAAGGTTTTGATGTGCGAATGCTGGAAGCGGCGAAAGATCTCGGTGCCAGCGAATTTACCATTCTGCGAAAAATCATTCTGCCACTGGCAATGCCAGCGGTAGCGGCGGGCTGGGTGTTAAGCTTTACCCTGTCGATGGACGATGTAGTAGTTTCTTCGTTTGTCACCGGGCCGAGTTATGAAATTCTGCCGTTAAAAATTTATTCGATGGTCAAAGTCGGCGTATCGCCGGAAGTTAACGCGCTGGCAACCATATTACTGGTGCTGTCGCTGGTGATGGTAATTGCCAGCCAGCTTATTGCTCGTGATAAAACGAAAGGTAACACAGGGGACGTTAAATGAAAAAATGGTCACGCCACCTGCTCGCGGCGGGTGCTCTGGCACTGGGCATGAGCGCCGCTCACGCCGATGACAACAACACGCTGTATTTCTACAACTGGACCGAGTACGTGCCGCCAGGACTGCTTGAACAGTTCACCAAAGAAACCGGTATTAAGGTTATCTATTCGACTTACGAGTCGAACGAAACCATGTACGCGAAGCTGAAAACGTACAAAGACGGTGCCTATGACCTGGTGGTTCCTTCAACCTATTACGTCGATAAAATGCGTAAAGAAGGGATGATCCAGAAGATCGACAAGTCGAAGTTAAGCAATTTCAGCAACCTCGATCCAGACATGCTCAACAAGCCGTTTGACCCGAATAACGACTATTCCATTCCGTATATCTGGGGTGCGACGGCGATTGGCGTTAACGGTGATGCGGTGGATCCGAAATCTGTCACCAGCTGGGCCGATCTGTGGAAACCTGAGTATAAAGGCAGCCTGCTGCTGACCGACGATGCCCGTGAAGTGTTCCAGATGGCGCTGCGCAAACTGGGCTACTCCGGTAACACCACCGATCCGAAAGAGATTGAAGCTGCGTATAACGAGCTGAAAAAACTGATGCCAAACGTAGCGGCGTTTAACTCCGATAACCCGGCGAACCCGTACATGGAAGGCGAAGTTAACCTCGGCATGATCTGGAACGGTTCCGCTTTCGTTGCACGCCAGGCGGGTACGCCAATTGACGTGGTATGGCCGAAAGAAGGCGGCATTTTCTGGATGGACAGCCTGGCGATCCCAGCAAATGCCAAAAACAAAGAGGGCGCGCTGAAATTGATCAACTTCCTGCTGCGCCCGGATGTGGCAAAACAGGTTGCTGAAACTATCGGTTATCCAACGCCAAACCTCGCCGCGCGTAAGCTGTTAAGCCCGGAAATAGCGAACGACAAGACGCTCTACCCGGATGCTGAAACCATTAAAAATGGCGAATGGCAGAATGACGTTGGCGCAGCCAGCAGCATTTATGAAGAGTATTATCAGAAGCTGAAAGCAGGACGTTAATTCAGCAAGCGGGCGGTGATATTACCGCCCGTTTTTTATTTAGCAAGGATGTGGCTAATGTTGCTGTTATGGACGAGTAAACGCTAAAAGAGGCAGTAAATATGCCAGATGCGGCGTCAACGCCTTCTCTGGTCTACGACACCCGCAAATTCAATTCATTGCGCCCCATCGTAGGCCTGATAAGCGTAGCGCATCAGGCAATGCTTCCTGCTTTATAAGCCCTTCAGCAACTTTTCAACAAACTCTGGCACCACCTGGCTTGCCGGGCCGTAATATTTCTCGGCAAATTCATTACCGACCTGACTCGGTTCAAGATTGAGTTCCACAGTGTGCGCACCATGCAGTTTCGCTTCGTGAACAAATCCAGCCGCCGGATAAACATGCCCGGAAGTACCAATGGCAATGAAAATATCGGCCATCGACAACGCCATATAAATTTCATCCATGCCGAGTGGCATTTCGCCAAACCACACTACGTGCGGGCGCAAGGGTGCCGGGAACTGGCAACAATGGCATTTATCTTCTGGCGTAACGTCTCCGGTCCAGTCGAGAACCTGACCACTTTGCGAACAGCGAACTTTCAGCAGTTCCCCATGCATATGAATAACATTGGTATTACCTGCGCGTTCATGCAGGTTGTCGATATTCTGCGTCACCAGCAAAAAGCGATCGCCGAGAGCATCTTGCAGTTTAGCTAGCGCAAGATGCGCGGCGTTAGGCTGAATTTCTGGCTGCTGTAGCTGTCGACGACGGGCGTTATAAAACGCTTGCACCAGTTCAGGATCGCGATCGAAACCTTCCGGCGTTGCCACATCTTCAACCCGATGTTCTTCCCACAGGCCATCTGCGGCGCGAAAGGTACGAATACCTGATTCCGCAGAAATCCCTGCCCCTGTCAGTACGAGTACTCTTGGTTTTTCCATTGCTTCCGGCACCACTTTATCTCTGAAAAAAATACGCTGACGCAAACGCTCGCGCAGGCGGCGTTTATTTTTACGAAAACGACTTAACCGATGACCCCGACGCGACAGCATAGCAACCTCTGTTGTTTAATCGGTTAGATGTAGGAAAGCCGCACCACGCATTCCTCCCGCATCACCGTGGCGCGCGCGTTCAATGCGCGGAACACGAGCTACAGGTAAGAGATGACGAGGCAGCCTGTCCGCCAGTTGCGTTGTGATTGCCGGGAAATTCGATAAGCCACCACCAATGACGACCAGGTCAGGGTCAACAATGGTCAGAATATTTCCCAGACAAACCGCTAATAAATCCAGATAACGCTCAACGTGCGCCCTTGCCTGCTCATCGCCTTGATCATAAAGCGCAATAATTTCGGGAGCCTGCAACGGTTGATGATAATAGTGTTGATACAGCCACGCAAAACCGCGACCAGACAGATAATTTTCAATGCAGCCATGCTGACCACAGCCGCAGCGGCGTAACGGGAAATCCAGCCCCATCATGGTTAACGCATCAACCGGCAGACGCATATGGCCAAACTCGCCGGTAATATAGCTTTTACCGGTAATTGGTTTACCGTTGAAAATCAGCCCGCCGCCAACGCCGGTGCCGAGAATCAACCCCATCACCAGTGGATATTGAGTAAATTCATCATCCCATGCTTCAGAAAGTGCAAAACAGTTGGCATCGTTATCAAGGCGTACATCGCGATCAAGACGTGCGCTCAGGTCGGCACGCAGCGGTTTACCGCTGGCAGCAGGGACATTGGCGGCATACAGCGTACCATCTTCTGTTTCCGGCATTCCCGGAATACCGATGCCGACAGAACCTTTACAGCCAAAACGTTGGTCAGCTTCGGCTACCAGCTCGCACACTGCATCTAAAAATGCGTCATAGCTGTCACGCGGTGTCGGCACCCGCTTTTCCCACTGCAACTGCCGACCGCTATCAAACACGCCTAGCGCAATTTTTGTTCCACCAATATCAAACCCGTAATACATTGCCGCTCCTTGTTTTAATGTACTGCCTTTACTGGCCGCTAAGGACTCGCGCAGGGTCAATATTACTGGCGCGCCGCGCCGGATACCAACTTGCCAAAAGACTCAGCAACAATGCTGTGACCAGTACGTAGAAGACGTCCAGCCAGTGCAATTCCGATGGCAGGAAGTCAATAAAATAGATATCGCTGGAGAGGAACTGATGACCGATCAGCTTTTCAATCCACTCAATAATCGGGGTAAGTTGCAGTGAAACCACCACGCCGATAATCACCCCACACAGGCTGCCGAACAGCCCTGCCAGTAATCCATACCAGACAAAGATGGCGCGAATTAAACCATCTTTCGCCCCCAGCGTTCTTAATACTGCGATATCGCCACTCTTGTCTTTCACCGCCATCACTAAGGTAGAGACGATGTTGAAACAGGCCACGCCAATCACCAGTACCATCGCCAGATACATAATGGCGCGGATCATCTGGATATCGCGATACATATAGCCGTAAGTACCAATCCAGCTTTTAATATAAACATAGCTGTTGGTCACTTCACCCGCATCGCGTACCAGCTTATTGGCGTTGAAAACATCCGTCATTTTAAGGGCAATACCTGACACGCTGGAACCCATATCAAGATATTGCTGGGCATCCGCCAGCGGGATCATGGCAAAACTGTGATCGAGTTGGCCACTCAACTGCAAAATACCGGCAACGTGCAAACGCACACGTTTTGGCTGCATCAGTTTATGCTCGGGATTCGAATTTGGGATCATAATCGACACCCAATCGCCCTGCTTCACTTTCAGCGCATCCGCCACGCCTTTGCCGATGATAATTTGCTGTTCGCCTGCTTTAAAATTGCTCCACGCATCGTCCTGGACAAACGAGGGTAATGCGCTCAAACGCTGTTCCTGTTGCGGGTTAACGCCCTTGACCTGAATTGCGCGCAGATTGGCACCACTTTCCACCAGCCCGGTGAAATTGATATACGGCGCGGCAGCGGCAATACCCGGCACTTTTTGCACGTTATCCAGGGCTTCTTGCCAGTTAGTCCACGGCTGATCCACCGCCTCAATTTCGCCATGCGGCACCACCGCCAGAATGCGGTTGTTCAGTTCGCGTTCAAAGCCGTTCATCGCGCTTAAGCCGACGATCAATACCGCCACGCCGAGGGCAATGCCAATGGTAGAAATGACGGAGATCAGCGACACCATACCGCCGCGTCGCCGTCCGCGACTAAAACGCAGGCCAATCAATAACGATAAAGGCATCGCCATTACTCCGCCCCCATCAGGCTCAGTTCCGCCGTCAAACGACCATCACGCATTTCTAACTGGCGGCTCATGCGTTTCGCCAGTTGCAGGTCGTGAGTAACCACCAGGAAGGCAGTGCCCTGCAAGCGATTCAATTCCCCAAGCAACTGGAAGATGCTGTCGGCGTTACGTGCGTCAAGGTTACCGGTAGGTTCATCCGCCAGTACCAGACGCGGGTTATTGACCAGCGCACGGGCAATCGCCACACGCTGGCGCTCACCGCCAGAAAGTTCAGATGGGCGGTGATTCGCACGATGCTCCAGCCCCACCGCTTTTAACATCTCCAGCGCACGGCTGTTGATTTCAGCGGGCTTTTTCTTGCCAATCAGCAGTGGCATAGCCACGTTTTCCAGGGCGGTAAAATCCGGCAGCAGGTGGTGAAACTGATAAATAAAGCCCAGCTTCTGGTTGCGCAGCTCTGCTTTCGCCGCCGAAGACAGTTTGCTCATCGGTTGACCGTTAAAGATCACATCGCCGGAGGTTGGCGTATCCAGCCCGCCCAGCAGGTGCAGCAAGGTACTTTTACCAGAACCAGAGCTACCGACGATCGCCATCATTTCACCTTCGCCGACGCTGAAACTGACATTGTGCAGTACATCGGTTTGCACACTGCCTTCCTGATAGCGTTTGCACAGGTTGTCGCATTGCAACAGGATCTTATTCATAACGTAAAGCCTCAGCGGGTTGAGTGGCGGCAGCGCGCCATGAAGGGTAAAGCGTAGACAGCAGCGCGATAGCCATCGCCACCAGCGCAATAACAATGACCTGTAAAGGTTCGATAGCGACTGGCAGTGCCGCACCATCAAGCAGGACGCCGATTATCGGCATCAGATTATTCAACTGGCTGGCAAGCAGTGCACCAAGCGCCGCTCCGAGGATCGCACCGATAATCCCGGCGCTGGCCCCTTGCACCATAAAGACCATCATGATTTGTCGCGGAGTTAAGCCTTGCGTTTGCAGGATCGCTACTTCGCCCTGCTTCTCCATCACCATCAGCCCTAGCGAGGTAATAATGTTAAACGCCGCTACGGCAACAATCAGGCTCAGCAGCAAGCCCATCATATTTTTTTCCATGCGTACGGCCTGGAACAGCTCGCCTTTACGATCACGCCAGTCCTGCCATTTGCTGCCTTCAGGCAGTTTTTGCTGGCTTAAAGAATCAACTTTCAGCGGCTCATCCAGCCACAAACGCCAGCCAGTGATATTGCCTGCCGGATAACGCATCAGACGCGAGGCATCCTCAATATTCACCAGCATTTCATAGCCATCGACTTCACTGTTGGCGGCGAAAGTGCCAATCACATTGAACAGGCGCTGGCTTGGAATACGCCCCATCGGCGTGAACTGGCTGGCAGACGGCACCATCACGCGGATTTGATCACCGCGATTGACACCTAACTGTGAGGCAAGTTGTTCGCCGAGAATGACATTATATTTCCCCGGTTCGAGATCAGCTTGTTTCACATTGACCAGATACGGCGTGAGTGGATCTTTTTGCGCCGGATCGATACCCAGCATCACCCCGACCGCCACGCTGCGCGCGCTTTGCAGTACCACATCACCGGTAGTAATAGGTGCGACGCGATTAACGCCGTCCAGTTTGACTGCCGTTTCCGGGAGTTGCTGCGGGTTAAGAGAGCCATGCTCAGAAGAGAGAATTGCCTGTGGCATCAGGCCAAGGATGTTGTTTTGCAGCTCGCGCTCAAAGCCGTTCATCACTGACAATACTGTGACCAGCGCCATCACCCCGAGGGTAATGCCGATGGTAGAAAGCCAGGAGACGAAGCGACCGAAGCGATCCGCTGCACGCCCACGCATGTAACGCAGGCCAATAAATAGAGCGACAGGTTGGTACATGAAATCCGTCTTGTTGCTGTAGCAAAGACACGAGTATATAAGCGAAAGCAAGATGGGTAAACGTCTGAACTGTAAGTGATCGTCAGGGCTAATCTGAAAAGTCCCCGTAAATCAATCGGCTAAATTGCCATGTTTTATCATCAATCTTGCCGCCTGATCTTAATCTGAAAAATCATCCAATACAGACAGATACCCATTACACCTCGGGTCATAACCCGCAGGATCAACCGCATGTAAATTAAAAAAGAGCGTGTTGTCCTGATGAAACAAAAAGAGCTATGGATTAACCAGATCAAAGGGTTATGTATTTGTCTTGTAGTGATTTATCACTCGGTCATTACCTTTTATCCGCATCTGACCACTTTTCAGCATCCGTTATCGGAAGTCCTGAGCAAATGCTGGATCTATTTCAATCTTTACCTTGCCCCCTTTCGTATGCCGGTTTTTTTCTTTATTTCTGGCTATTTGATTCGCCGCTATATCGATAGCGTGCCGTGGGGAAATTGTCTCGATAAACGCATCTGGAGCATCTTCTGGGTGCTGGCACTGTGGGGCGTGGTGCAGTGGCTGGCGTTAAGTGCGCTGAATCAGTGGCTGGCACCTGAGCGCGATTTAAGCAATGCCTCCAATGCCGCTTATGCCGATTCCACCGGTGAGTTCCTGCACGGGATGATCACCGCCAGCACCAGCTTGTGGTATCTGTATGCTTTAATTGTCTATTTCGTGATATGTAAACTTTTTAGCCGTCTGGCGCTGCCACTATTCGCCTTGTTTGTGCTGCTGAGTGTGGCGGTTAATTTCGTTCCCACGCCGTGGTGGGGAATGAACAGCGTGATCCGCAATTTGCCTTATTACAGTCTTGGCGCATGGTTTGGCGCAACATTAATGACCTGTGTTAAAGCGGTGCCGTTGCGCCGCCATCTGCTGATGGCTTCTTTGTTGGCCGTTCTGGCGGTCGGTGCCTGGTTGTTTAATATCTCGCTGCTGTTGTCGCTGGTATCGATTGTGGTGATCATGAAGCTGTTTTATCAGTACGAGCAACGCTTCGGTATGCGCTCCTCCAGCCTGCTGAATGTGATTGGCTCCAACACCATTGCTATCTATACCACCCATCGCATACTGGTAGAAATATTCAGCTTAAGCCTGATTCCGCAAATGAACGCGGCACGCTGGTCGCCGCAAGTCGAACTGACGCTCCTGCTGGTTTACCCCTTTGTCAGTTTGTTGATTTGTACTGTTGCGGGCTTGCTGGTAAGAAAACTTTCACAGCGCGCATTCAGCGATCTGTTGTTCTCCCCGCCTTCTCTGCCCACAGCCGTCAGTTACTCCCGCTAAGCCATCGCCCCAGCCGGGGCGATTCAATTTGCTAAACCATGTCGATTACGGATAATGAACAGCATTGCTTATCAGAGATATGCCCCCATATGTTGAGGCATATCCTAACGAGAATCTGACAACCGTTATGCCTGAACAATATCGTTATACGCTGCCCGTCAAAGCGGGTGAGCAGCGTCTGCTGGGCGAGTTAACTGGCGCTGCCTGCGCGACGCTGGTAGCGGAAATTGCCGAACGTCACGCCGGTCCGGTGGTACTTATTGCACCAGATATGCAAAATGCTCTGCGTTTGCATGATGAAATCAGCCAGTTTACCGATCAGATGGTGATGAATCTGGCGGACTGGGAAACCCTTCCCTACGACAGTTTTTCGCCTCATCAGGACATTATCTCCTCACGCCTTTCCACTCTTTACCAGCTACCAACGATGCAGCG
The DNA here is from genome assembly GCF_013369155.2 of Escherichia sp. 94.0001. NCBI lineage: Bacteria > Pseudomonadati > Pseudomonadota > Gammaproteobacteria > Enterobacterales > Enterobacteriaceae > Escherichia > Escherichia sp. 94.0001. Next base: position 12,284 of record NZ_JABWMS020000014.1, read on the forward strand.
TGGCGTACTGATTGTTCCGGTGAATACGCTTATGCAGCGCGTTTGCCCGCACAGTTTCCTCCACGGCCACGCGCTGATGATGAAAAAAGGTCAGCGGTTATCTCGTGATGCCTTGCGTACGCAACTGGACAGTGCCGGCTATCGCCATGTTGACCAGGTTATGGAGCACGGCGAATACGCCACGCGCGGCGCGTTGCTGGATCTTTTCCCGATGGGCAGCGACTTGCCTTATCGTCTTGATTTTTTTGATGATGAAATCGATAGCCTGCGCGTATTTGACGTTGACAGCCAGCGTACGCTGGAAGAAGTAGAAGCGATCAATCTGTTGCCCGCGCACGAATTTCCGACAGATAAATCGGCAATTGAACTGTTCCGCAGCCAGTGGCGCGATACCTTCGAAGTGAAGCGCGATGCGGAACATATTTATCAGCAAGTGAGTAAAGGCACATTACCTGCCGGGATCGAGTACTGGCAGCCGCTATTCTTCAGCGAACCGCTGCCGCCACTGTTCAGTTATTTCCCTGCCAATACGCTGTTGGTGAATACTGGCGATCTGGAAAACAGTGCCGAACGTTTCCAGGCTGACACGCTAGCGCGTTTTGAAAATCGCGGCGTCGATCCGATGCGTCCACTGTTGCCACCACAATCGCTCTGGCTGCGGGTAGACGAGCTCTTTTCAGAGCTAAAAAACTGGCCGCGTGTGCAGCTAAAAACTGAACATTTACCGACAAAAGCAGCGAATGCCAATTTAGGTTTCCAGAAGCTGCCAGACCTGGCCGTTCAGGCACAACAAAAAGCGCCGCTGGATGCGCTGCGTAAGTTCCTCGAGTCTTTCGACGGTCCGGTGGTGTTCTCGGTAGAAAGTGAAGGTCGCCGTGAAGCGCTGGGTGAACTGCTCGCGCGAATTAAAATTGCTCCTCAACGCATTATGCGTCTTGATGAAGCCAACGACCGTGGGCGTTATCTGATGATTGGCGCTGCCGAACATGGTTTTGTCGATACGGTACGTAATCTGGCGCTGATTTGCGAAAGCGATCTGCTCGGTGAACGCGTTGCCCGTCGTCGTCAGGATTCTCGCCGCGCCATCAACCCCGATACACTGATCCGTAACCTTGCGGAGCTGCATATTGGTCAGCCGGTGGTCCATCTGGAGCACGGCGTCGGTCGCTATGCCGGAATGACCACGCTGGAAGCCGGCGGCATTACCGGCGAGTATTTGATGCTCACCTATGCCAACGACGCCAAATTGTATGTTCCGGTGTCGTCGCTGCATCTGATTAGCCGTTATGCAGGTGGCGCGGAAGAAAATGCCCCGCTGCATAAACTTGGCGGCGATGCGTGGTCACGCGCGCGGCAGAAAGCGGCGGAAAAAGTGCGTGATGTGGCGGCAGAATTGCTGGATATCTACGCACAACGCGCCGCCAAAGAGGGCTTCGCGTTTAAACACGACCGTGAGCAGTATCAGTTGTTCTGCGACAGCTTCCCGTTTGAAACCACGCCGGATCAGGCGCAGGCCATTAATGCGGTGCTTAGTGACATGTGTCAGCCGCTGGCAATGGATCGTCTGGTGTGCGGCGATGTTGGCTTTGGGAAAACTGAAGTCGCGATGCGCGCCGCTTTCCTGGCGGTAGATAACCACAAGCAGGTGGCGGTGCTGGTGCCTACCACCCTTCTCGCGCAGCAGCATTACGACAACTTCCGCGACCGTTTCGCCAACTGGCCAGTACGCATCGAAATGATCTCCCGTTTCCGCAGCGCCAAAGAGCAGACGCAAATCCTTGCGGAAGTGGCAGAAGGGAAAATCGATATTCTGATCGGTACGCACAAACTGCTGCAAAATGACGTCAAGTTTAAAGATTTAGGCTTGCTGATTGTCGATGAAGAACACCGCTTCGGGGTGCGTCATAAAGAGCGCATTAAAGCGATGCGGGCGAACGTGGATATTCTGACACTTACCGCAACGCCGATCCCACGTACGCTGAATATGGCGATGAGCGGAATGCGCGATCTGTCGATTATTGCCACGCCGCCAGCCCGTCGTCTGGCAGTTAAAACCTTTGTCCGTGAGTATGACAGTCTGGTGGTCCGGGAGGCGATCCTGCGTGAAATTTTGCGCGGGGGACAGGTTTATTATCTCTACAATGATGTGGAAAACATCCAGAAAGCTGCCGAACGACTGGCGGAACTGGTGCCAGAGGCGCGGATCGCCATCGGTCACGGGCAGATGCGCGAGCGCGAACTGGAACGGGTGATGAATGATTTCCATCATCAACGTTTTAACGTGCTGGTTTGTACCACCATTATCGAAACCGGGATCGACATCCCTACCGCCAACACCATTATCATTGAACGCGCGGATCACTTCGGTCTGGCACAGCTGCACCAGTTGCGCGGTCGCGTCGGACGTTCGCATCATCAGGCATATGCATGGTTGCTGACGCCGCATCCAAAAGCGATGACTACCGATGCGCAAAAACGTCTTGAAGCGATTGCCTCGCTGGAAGATCTCGGTGCAGGTTTTGCGCTGGCAACGCACGATCTGGAGATTCGCGGCGCGGGTGAACTGCTTGGCGAAGAACAAAGCGGCTCAATGGAAACTATCGGTTTCTCGCTGTATATGGAGTTGCTGGAAAACGCCGTCGATGCGCTGAAAGCCGGACGCGAGCCGTCGCTGGAAGATCTCACCAGTCAGCAAACAGAAGTCGAGCTGCGGATGCCGTCGCTATTGCCAGATGATTTCATTCCTGACGTGAATACGCGTTTGTCGTTCTATAAACGTATTGCCAGCGCCAAAACGGAAAACGAACTGGAAGAGATCAAAGTCGAGCTTATCGATCGCTTCGGCCTGCTGCCGGATCCGGCGCGTACCCTGCTGGATATTGCCCGTCTGCGTCAGCAAGCGCAGAAACTGGGGATCAGGAAGCTGGAAGGTAATGAGAAAGGTGGGGTGATCGAATTTGCCGAGAAGAATCACGTTAATCCGGCCTGGTTGATTGGTTTGCTGCAAAAACAGCCGCAGCATTACCGCCTTGATGGTCCGACGCGCCTGAAGTTTATTCAGGATTTGAGCGAGCGGAAAACGCGTATCGAATGGATTCGCCAGTTTATGCGTGAACTGGAAGAGAACGCGATCGCTTAATGGTAAATCGGGGGCGTTTCTGCGCCCCCATCTGCAACATTTACAAATTATTTGCACTTCCCTGCACTATCCGACACTGTCACCATCCATAATTCAGGCTTATCTGTTTATTACAATAACCTTATATTTATTATGGATTTTTGGTGATGATCAAAACGCGTTTTTCTCGCTGGCTAACGTTTTTTACGTTCGCCGCTGCCGTGGCGCTGGCGCTACCGGTAAAAGCCAACACCTGGCCGCTGCCAACAGCAGGCAGTCGTCTGGTTGGCGAAAACAAATTTCATGTGGTGGAAAATGACGGTGGTTCTCTGGAAGCCATCGCCAAAAAATATAATGTCGGCTTTCTCGCTCTGTTACAGGCTAACCCCGGCGTTGATCCTTACGTGCCGCGCGCGGGTAGCGTGTTAACGATCCCGTTGCAAACCCTACTTCCAGATGCGCCGCGCGAAGGCATTGTGATCAATATTGCGGAACTGCGTCTCTATTACTACCCGCCGGGTAAAAATTCGGTAACCGTGTATCCCATCGGCATTGGTCAGTTGGGTGGTGACACGCTGACACCGACAATGGTGACCACCGTTTCTGACAAGCGTGCAAACCCAACCTGGACGCCAACGGCAAACATTCGCGCGCGGTATAAGGCACAGGGAATTGAGTTGCCTGCGGTAGTTCCGGCTGGACCGGATAACCCAATGGGCCATCATGCGATTCGTCTGGCGGCCTATGGCGGTGTTTATTTGCTTCACGGTACGAACGCCGATTTCGGCATTGGCATGCGGGTAAGTTCTGGCTGTATTCGTCTGCGGGATGACGATATCAAAACACTCTTTAGCCAGGTCACCCCAGGTACCAAAGTGAATATCATCAACACCCCGATTAAAGTCTCTGCCGAACCAAACGGTGCGCGTCTGGTTGAAGTACATCAACCGCTGTCAGAGAAGATTGATGACGATCCGCAGCTGCTGCCAATTACACTGAATAGCGCAATGCAATCATTTAAAGATGCAGCGCAAACTGACGCTGAAGTGATGCAGCATGTGATGGATGTCCGTTCCGGGATGCCGGTGGATGTCCGCCGTCATCAAGTGAGCCCACAAACTTTGTAAATCCTGGATAAAAAAATCCCCGCGACACGGCATGTCGCGGGGAAAAAAATCAGCAGTAGCAGGCATTAATGAGGGTTAATGCTTATTTATAAATTACTGCTGTTCCATGGAGGGTATTCGGACCGGTTACAGAAGTAATACGGAAAGATTTTGCGCCCATCTCATCCGCTTTTTGCGCCAGCTGCTCTTCCAGCGATCCCAGATTTGTCCCCGCGTTAGCACTGATAGTACCGACTTTTTGTTGGCCTTCTGGCGTTGACTGAACTTCGACAGCCGCAAAGCTGGCAAATGACATTGAGCTTAAAATCGCCGCAGCGATGAGGGTTTTTACGTTTTTCATAATAGTGGCCTTATGCAGATGAATGACGTCGCAAGCAATTACTTAACGATCGATAACTAAATGATAGATGTGATCTGGATCACATACAAGATATTTTTTATAACAATCATTAATTAATTTAAAAATCTTTAAATTTCAGTTAAATAGAAAACAATTATTTTTATGGTTTGTGGACTGGTGAACGGAGGTGATTATTTTTATAATAACCTTTCATTCACAGTCACCAGGTACAACGGCATCATGGCAACTGACTCAACACAATGTGTAAAAAAAAGCCGTGGCCGCCCAAAAGTGTTCGACAGGGATGCCGCGCTTGATAAGGCCATGAAATTGTTCTGGCAGCACGGTTATGAAGCGACTTCTCTTGCGGACCTCGTCGAAGCGACCGGAGCCAAAGCGCCCACGCTATACGCGGAATTTACCAACAAAGAGGGGTTATTCCGCGCCGTACTCGACCGCTATATCGATCGTTTTGCCGCTAAGCATGAAGCACAGCTGTTTTGTGAAGAGAAAAGCGTGGAGTCTGCGCTGGCTGACTATTTTGCTGCCATCGCCAACTGCTTTACCAGCAAAGACACCCCGGCTGGCTGCTTTATGATCAACAACTGCACCACCCTCTCCCCGGATTCCGGAGATATCGCCAATACGCTGAAATCACGCCATGCGATGCAAGAGCGCACTTTGCAGCAATTTTTATGTCAACGACAAGCGCGCGGGGAAATCCCGACCCACTGTGATGTGACGCATCTTGCTGAATTCCTTAATTGTATTATTCAGGGGATGTCGATCAGCGCACGCGAAGGTGCATCGCTGGAAAAACTGATGCAGATTGCCCGAACGACTTTGCGTTTATGGCCCGAACTGGTGAAATAAGGCGCAAAAAAAAGCCCCTCAGCCTGAGCGAATGGGGGGCTAAATTGCAGAATACAGCCTTGTTATACTTTGTTATTCAAAATCAGTTGCCCGTTGCCATCTAACGGGATCTGCGTACCCGGATCGCGGTCCATGCGGATTTTGCCCTGCTGATCGCCAATCTTATAGGTCACATCATAACCGAGCATTTTTTCTGACTTGTCATACACCGTTTTACAACGCTGTTGCGTAGTCGTGTAAGTATCGCTTTCCTGGAGAGAGCCCTGGATCTGGTTACCGGCATAGCCACCTCCCAGCGCCCCCACAACAGTGGCGACATCTTTACCGCGACCACCGCCAAACTGATGCCCTATCACGCCGCCAGCAACAGCGCCGAGCACTGACCCGGTAATGCGATTTTCATCCTGCACCGGTCGACGATGGGTCACTGTGACGTTGCGACACTCCTGACGCGGTGTTTTAACCGTTTCCTTGATTGGGGTTGCAGAAACAACCTGAGCGTATTGCGGGCCACGTTCAAACACGTTCAGACTGGCCACTGCCGCTACGCCCAACGCAGCTGCGACACCAATCCCCATACCCGCCAACATTGATTTATTCACGGGAACACCTCCTTCTTTGCTGTTATGCCAATCATGCAAGTGAAGGAGAAAAGCAGCTATCAGACAGAAGATGAAAAGCGCGGGAATGGCTGGAAATACTTAGGGATTCGGAGGAGTCTGAAGGAATGCCTGTTGCGACGCTTAACGCGTCTTATCAGGCCTACCGCTCGTACCATTTGTCCAGGGCGGATAAGGCGTTTACGCCGCATCCGCCAGTACAAGCCGATTAATGCAACTTCAAACGTGGACGGATAACGCGGTTAATACTCCCCACCAGCATCATTAATCCGGTTTTAAAGTAACCATGCAGCGCAATCTGATGCATTCTGTATAGCGAGATGTATACAAAGCGCGCAATTCGCCCTTCAATCATCATTGAGCCGCGCGTCAGGTTACCCATCAGGCTACCGACGGTGGAGAAGTTCGACAGCGATACCAGAGAACCGTGATCTTTATACTGATAATTTTTCAGCGGCTTACCGTTCATCTGCGCCAGAATGTTGTTCATTGCGCAGGTTGCCATCTGGTGTGCGGCCTGCGCACGCGGCGGAACAAAGCCCCCTTCCGGACGCGGGCATGACGCGCAGTCGCCAATAGCGTATATGTCTGGATCGCGAGTGGTTTGCAGCGTCGGTTCCACCACCAGCTGGTTGATACGGTTGGTTTCAAGACCACCGATATCTTTCAGGAAGTCTGGCGCTTTGATCCCGGCTGCCCACACCATCAGATCAGCCTCAATATATTCGCCATCTTTAGTGTGCAGGCCGCCTTCATCAGCACTGGTGACCATGGTTTGCGTCAGCACGCGAACGCCAAGTTTCGTTAACTCATTGTGGGCCGCAGCAGAAATACGTGGCGGCAACGCAGGCAAAATACGTTCGCCCGCTTCTACCAGCGTTACGTTCAGGGCTTCGTTGGTCAGACCTTTATAACCGTAGCTGTGCAGTTGCTTGACCGCGTTGTGCAATTCTGCGGAGAGTTCTACACCCGTCGCGCCGCCGCCGACAATCGCAATGTTCACTTTACCATTCGCGCCCAGGTTGGCGGAGTATTTCAGGAACAGATTCAGCATCTCCTGGTGGAAACGACGCGCCTGATGCGGGTTATCGAGGAAAATGCAGTTCTCTTTGACTCCTGGCGTATTGAAATCGTTAGAGGTGCTGCCCAACGCCATTACCAAGGTGTCATAGGCGATTTTACGTTCCGGAACCAGCAGTTCTCCTTTCTCGTCGCGCAGTTCTGCAATAGTGATTGTTTTCGCTTCACGATCAATATCAATGACGGAACCCAGCTGGAACTGGAAACCATGATTGCGCGCATGGGCCAGATAGCTCAACGCATCGACGCCTTCATCAAGCGAGCCAGTCGCCACTTCGTGCAACAGCGGTTTCCACAAGTGGCTGTGGTTACGATCGACCAGCGTAATTTTGGCTTTTTTCTTGCGTCCCAGCTTATGTCCCAGCTGTGTCGCCATTTCCAGCCCACCAGCACCGCCGCCGACAATCACAATTTTTTTCAATGGCGTAGTCAACGTGACCCCCTTAAATTTATTAACCAATTGTTAACTAATAGTTATTAACATAGCTCTTAATTAACAACAGGTTACAGCAATGAAAATGTTCTTCGTTATTGAGAATAACATGAATGGTGCATTGGTCATACCAAAATTGATGTTAATCAAGTTTTGTTGCTGAAAAGATAGGCTGATTTGCCGGATGAGATCAAAAAATACAGCTTATTGTTTATTATTTAAACGAGCCCAGGAGGGTGAGACGTATATGGAGGGCGTTTGGTTGGCCTGATAAGACGCGAACGGCGTCGCATCAGGCACATTGCCAGTGTCGGATGTGGCGTGAACGCCTTATCCGATCTACAGAATCTACAGAATCTGGAACGCATCAGGTATCAGCAAGGTTACCTGATGCGACGAGGGCATTTAACCGAGGGTTTTGAACGCTTTAATGCGCTGCAAATGCGGGGAGATATTCTTGAATTTGTGCGTCTGCTCTTCGTCCCAGACAATCTCGTAATAATGATGCAACTCTTCAGATGTCCGCTGGCTATTAAGCGCTTCATCGTTACGCGACAAAATCACCAGACAACGATCGCGATTCTTCTCGCGGAAGTTGGTCACACACTTAGTGGCAATATCGGCATACTCTTCCGGGCGATCAATCTTGCCTTCCATGTTCTCATAAGGGAACAAATTAGGGTTGAAGATCACCTGGCGGATATCGCAAAGAAAACCAATCCGTTCCGCCCAGTATCCGCCCAGACCAACGCCGCAAATCAGCGGACGCTCGTCGACGTTCAGTTGCAACATTTTGTCCACTTCTTTGAGCAGATGCTGCATATCATGTTTCGGATGCCGCGTACTGTAGCTTATCAAGCGTACATCCGGGTCAATAAACTGCAATTGTAAGACTTTCTCGTGGTTACCCGGACTGTTAGAGTCAAAACCGTGTAAATAGATAATCATCGCTTCCTCACATAAGCCAGGGTTAGTGACCTGCTTTCTCTTCCTGCCAGCGTTCATGTAACTGATTCAGACGGGCGCTGATCTCTTTCCAGCGAGCCGAGTCCATCAGTTCCTGTCGCGAAAATGAACCTTTATGATACAAACGTGTAACACGTTCTGCCTTGATCGGTGACAGATTATCTAACACGCTGACGGCCCCTTTACGATTATTGCAGACCAGGATCATATCGCAACCCGCGTCCAGTGATGCCTGCCCGCGTTCGGCATAACTGCCCATAATCGCGGCTCCTTCCATCGATAAATCGTCGGAGAAAATCACGCCATCAAAACCCAGTTCCTGACGCAAAACGGTTTTCAGCCAATAGGGAGAACCGCTCGCAGGACGCGGATCGACATCACTGTAGATCACATGCGCAGGCATAATGGCGTCGAGTTTATTTTCACGGATTAATGCGCTGAATACCGACATATCCTTGGCACGAATTTCCGCTTGTGGACGAGGGTCACGCGGCGTCTCTTTGTGTGAGTCTGCCGTTACCGCACCATGCCCAGGGAAGTGTTTACCGGTGGTTTTCATTCCGGCTTCATGCATGCCATCAATAAAGCGGCTGGCCATTGCCAGGGCTTTTTCGGGATCGGCATGATAAGAACGCTCGCCAATCGCCGCGCTTGTGTGCCCGACGTCCAGCACTGGCGCAAAGCTGATATCAATATCCATAGCAATCATTTCGCAGGCCATGAGCCAACCGGCCTCTTGCGCCAGTTTTCCGCCTTCTTCCATTCCCAACAGCGCAGCAAATGATTGTGCCGCTGGCAAGCGGGTAAAACCTTCACGAAAACGCTGCACACGCCCACCTTCCTGATCCACCGCCACCACCAGATGATTGCGCGAAGCTGCACGGATCTGGCGCACCAGTTCGCGTAACTGGGCAGGATCGTGATAGTTACGCGTAAAGAGAATCAGCCCTCCTACCAGCGGATGCGCCAATATTTCACGCTCTTCCGCGTCCAGTTCGTAACCTTCAACATCCAACATTACTGGACCCACACTGCTCTCCTTATTGTTTTATTGATAGCTGCCGCCAGGTATCATCGGCAAGCCTGATAAATTGTTGATCGCCGGTTTGTCGCCAGCGGTACTCAAACCACCCAGCTTTGAGCATCAGCAGCCAGGGAAACCATCGCCTGACCTGATGCCATAATTGCGCCGGATTAATCTTCGCGCGCGCGGCATAGTCATTAACCAATCGCCGATGCTGGTCAGTATTTTCCACCCACACCGCCGCCAGTTCCAGCGCGATATCACCATCTCCGGCATACTCCCAGTCGATGAGTTTTAACCCTGACGCGCTATGCACTAAATTTCCGGCGTGGACATCCATATGCAATGGACTTAAGCGTAAAGGCCGTGGTTCCCGCGCTTTGCGCAGACGTTTTAACCTTCGCAGCCAACCCACTGTCCGCCGCGCCGGATCGCTTTGCTGCCAGTACAGTTCCAGTAAAGGCAACAGCGTTATTTGCCAGCCAAAACGCGGTTGTTGATGTAGATAATACAGCAAGCCTGCCAGTTCGTTGGTATCCGGCAAATACGTTTTTACCTCGCCGGGCAGATAGTCGACCACCATCCAGTCACGGAGATATAAATGCGGCTTCGGTACAATGCATGCGGGTAGTTGTGATAAAGCCCGATACTGGCGCAAGAACGCGAACCGCGGCGCATCAGGATCGTGCGGCTGACGCACAACAAAACGCTGGCCCTGATGTTCAATGAGAAAACTCCCGCCACTAAGCCCACTATTAAACGTCGTGACGGGATGAAATTGCGGGAAAAAGCGCGACAACAATTCGTCGCGCGTGATGGGATTATTGCTGCGAAACGGCACCTTTACCTGACCAGATAATTTCGCCCGTCTGCACCAGCATTAGCTGCATTTGCAGGGTCGGAGCGTTGACATTGCCAGAGGCGCTGGAGTACAGCACGTAATGAGCGCCCACGTTGCGGGCAATGCCTATGGCTTTACTACGGGTGCCTAAACTGTCCTGCGGCGACAAACCTAACTGTTGCTTAGCCATCGACAGTTGCTGGGCGGAAACCAGGGTAAATTTACCGTTATTAGCCAGTGCATTGCGCAGCGTTTCGGTCGCTTCTGCGGCATTCAGCGAACCGTTAGTACGGTTGTTAACACTATCAACCAGCAGGACGCTACCCGCAGTCACACCGTCAGCCCCAAGCATTTTACTGACCATCGGCTGCATTGCGCCATTCCAGTCATAATGGCGAATATGCGGCGCAGGCGGTGCGGTTTGATCTTCATGCTCAATTGGCCCTGGCTGCTGCGGGATCGTCGGCACCGATGGCACCGTGGGCACAGGCTGTTGTGGCTCGGCAGGTTGTTCCGGCGCTGGTTTCACTTCTTCTACCGGTGCAGGTTCACGTTGCCCCACACACCCGGCGAGAAACATCGCCAGCGCGGCAATCAAAGCGTAGCGACTCATTTTTATCATCAAGATTCACCCCTTACAAATATAGATAAAGTCTGACTTTGTGCGCCCCCAGAAAATTGGCGCTGCCGTATAGCGTTACCGCCGAATGTGCGGGAATGGTAACGCTGCGTGGCCTTTCCAGAGGATGCATCTCCAGCCCTCTGGCGTCATACCAGTAAAAACGATAATGAACGGTAACGGGTTCTTGCCTTTCGTTATAAAGCGTTGAGGATGCTGAAGGTTGAATATCAGACGTCGAAAGGACGGGCTTTTCTGCACTGATGCCCGCAGCCAATAAAGATGACTCCATCACCAGCGATTGCTCATCATTCACCGGAATTTCCGGATGTGAACGACAGCCCACCAGCACTAACAACGCCAGAGACACCAGCCCAAAGCATCCTTTTCTCATCGTTACAGACCTTTATGCGCCAGCATTGGTCCCAGCGGACGGCCACCCAACAAGTGCATATGGATGTGATACACCTCTTGTCCGCCATGGCGATTGGTGTTCATGATCAGACGATAGCCATCTTCGGCAATACCTTCTTGCTCAGCAATTTTTGCCGCTACGGTGATCATGCGTCCCAGCGCCTGCTCATGCTCAGCAGACACGTCGTTCACAGTCGGAATGAGGATATTTGGAATGATCAGAATATGCGTTGGCGCTTGCGGCGAAATATCGCGAAACGCCGTTACCAGATCATCCTGGTAGACGATATCGGAGGGGATCTCACGACGAATAATTTTGCTGAATATAGTTTCTTCTGCCACGACATTTTCCTTTTTCAAATAGCCATGCGTTGCGCCATGCTACGCCGCGCCACACTGCGAGTATAGAGTATGGTCGAGTTAAACCTGCTCTTTCAACCTTAACTCACGATTTCTTAAGCAAAAAATCGTTTTGCTGCCGTATATATCGCCATTATTCCCATTTCTGCCTGCGAATGCGCTGAAAAGACATTCTCTGTTTGGTTTACACGTCAAATATGAATGCGTATATTTCTCATTTGCATTTACATGCAAAATTATTCGCACACTAAATATAACCGCTCATCATCCTCCTCCGGCATGAGCCTGACGACAACATAAACCAAGAGATTTCAAATGCTTTCAACACAATTTAACAGGGATAATCAACATCAAACCACCTCCAAACCGTCACTACTTGCCGGTTGCATAGCACTGGCACTCTTACCTTCCGCCGCTTTTGCTGCACCAGCCACTGAAGAAACGGTGATTGTTGAGGGTTCCGCCACTACTCCAGTTGATGACGAAAATGATTACAGCGTAACGTCTACCTCTGCGGGTACCAAAATGCAGATGACTCAACGTGATATTCCTCAGTCGGTCACTATTGTTAGCCAGCAGCGGATGGAAGATCAGCAGTTGCAAACGCTGGGCGAAGTGATGGAAAACACGCTGGGGATCAGCAAAAGTCAGGCGGATTCCGATCGTGCTCTTTATTATTCCCGCGGATTCCAGATCGATAACTATATGGTTGATGGTATCCCCACCTATTTTGAATCGCGCTGGAATCTGGGCGACGCACTTTCTGATATGGCACTGTTTGAACGCGTAGAAGTAGTGCGTGGCGCGACAGGACTCATGACCGGTACGGGTAATCCATCTGCGGCAATTAATATGGTTCGAAAACACGCGACCAGTCGTGAATTTAAAGGCGATGTCTCGGCAGAATACGGTAGCTGGAACAAAGAACGGTATGTGGCGGATTTACAAAGTCCACTCACCGAAGATGGTAAAATCCGCGCGCGAATTGTCGGCGGCTACCAGAATAACGACTCATGGCTGGACCGCTACAACAGTGAAAAGACCTTCTTCTCCGGCATTGTCGATGCTGATTTAGGCGATCTTACGACGCTTTCAGCAGGTTACGAATATCAGCGCATTGATGTTAATAGCCCAACCTGGGGCGGTTTACCGCGCTGGAATACTGATGGCAGCAGCAACAGTTACGATCGCGCACGCAGTACCGCACCTGACTGGGCGTACAACGATAAAGAGATCAACAAGGTCTTTATGACCCTGAAGCAGCGGTTTGCTGATACCTGGCAAGCGACACTGAATGCCACCCACTCCGAAGTCGAATTTGACAGCAAAATGATGTATGTCGATGCCTATGTAAACAAAGCGGATGGTATGCTGGTTGGGCCATACAGTAATTATGGACCTGGCTTTGATTATGTCGGCGGCACCGGTTGGAACAGCGGCAAACGTAAAGTTGATGCGCTGGATTTGTTCGCTGACGGTAGTTATGAATTGTTTGGTCGTCAGCACAATCTAATGTTTGGTGGCAGTTACAGCAAACAAAACAATCGTTACTTCAGTTCATGGGCCAACATCTTCCCGGATGAAATTGGCAGTTTCTACAACTTTAATGGCAATTTCCCACAAACCGACTGGTCACCACAGAGTCTGGCGCAGGACGATACCACACATATGAAATCGTTATATGCTGCCACTCGTGTCACCCTTGCCGATCCGCTGCATCTGATCCTCGGCGCACGTTATACCAACTGGCGGGTTGATACGCTGACTTACAGCATGGAGAAAAACCACACCACGCCTTATGCTGGTCTGGTGTTTGACATTAATGACAACTGGTCGACCTACGCCAGCTATACCTCTATTTTCCAGCCGCAAAATGATCGTGACAGTTCAGGCAAATATCTGGCTCCAATCACCGGTAACAACTACGAGCTGGGTCTGAAATCGGACTGGATGAATAGCCGTCTGACCACCACGTTAGCCATCTTCCGTATTGAGCAGGATAATGTCGCTCAGTCCACCGGTACACCTATCCCCGGCAGCAACGGCGAAACCGCCTATAAAGCGGTGGATGGGACAGTCAGTAAAGGTGTGGAATTTGAACTCAACGGCGCAATTACCGACAACTGGCAGCTGACGTTTGGCGCAACGCGCTATATTGCAGAAGATAACGAAGGAAACGCCGTTAATCCTAATCTGCCACGCACCACGGTTAAAATGTTCACCAGCTATCGGTTGCCTGTCATGCCAGAGTTGACGGTCGGCGGTGGTGTTAACTGGCAAAATCGCGTGTATACCGACACCGTGACACCATATGGCACCTTCCGCGCCGAGCAAGGTAGCTACGCGCTGGTGGATCTCTTCACCCGCTACCAGGTGACGAAAAACTTCTCGTTACAGGGGAACGTCAATAACCTGTTCGACAAAACCTACGATACCAACGTGGAAGGTTCTATCGTCTACGGCGCACCGCGTAATTTCAGCATTACCGGCACGTATCAATTCTGAATAACACCTGTAAAAAAGGCAGCCATCTGGCTGCCTTAGTCTCCCCAACGTCTTACGGATTAGTGGTTACGGATGTACTCATCCATCTCGGTTTTCAGGTTATCGGATTTAGTACCGAAAATCGCCTGAACACCAGAGCCAGCAACCACTACGCCCGCTGCGCCCAGTTTCTTCAGGCCAGCCTGATCCACTTTAGACACATCAGCAACGCTGACGCGCAGACGGGTAATACATGCGTCGAGGTTAGTGATGTTTTCTTTACCACCAAACGCAGCAACCAGAGCCGGTGCCATTTCGCTGGTACCTGTCGCTTTTGCATCATCAGTCGCGTCTTCACGACCCGGCGTTTTCAGATCCAGTGCTTTAATCAGCACGCGGAAGATGGTGTAGTAAACAATTGCATAACCGATACCGACGATCGGGAACAGCCACAGTTTGCTGCTGTTACCAGACAGAACGATGAAGTCGATCAGACCGTGCGAGAACGACGTACCGTCACGCATCCCCAGAAGAATACAGATAGGGAATGCCAGGCCTGCCAGAATCGCGTGGATGATGTACAGGATCGGCGCAACGAACATGAAGGAGAACTCGATCGGCTCGGTGATACCGGTCAGGAACGAGGTCAGCGCCGCGGAGATCATGATACCGCCCACTTTCGCGCGGTTTTCCGGTTTAGCAGAGTGCCAGATAGCAATTGCGGCAGCTGGCAGACCGTACATTTTGAACAGGAAGCCGCCAGACAGTTTACCCGCAGTCGGGTCACCCGCCATATAACGCGGAATGTCGCCGTGGAAAACCTGACCTGCAGCGTTGGTGTATTCACCAATCTGCATCTGGAAAGGTACGTTCCAGATGTGGTGCAGACCAAACGGTACCAGGCAACGTTCGATGAAACCGTAAATGCCAAACGCAACTACCGGGTTCTGGTAAGCAGCCCACTGAGAGAAGGTCTGGATTGCAGAACCAATAGGCGGCCAAATGAAGGACAGCACAACGCCAGTAAAGATGGCAGCCAGGCCGGAAATGATCGGCACAAAGCGTTTACCGGCAAAGAAGCCAAGATACTCAGGCAGCTTAATACGGTAGAAACGGTTAAACATGTACGCTGCGATCGCACCGGAGATGATCCCCCCGAGTACGCCAGTATCCGCCAGGTGTTTAGAGGCGATTTCTTCAGCAGGTAAATGCAGTACCAGTGGCGCAACCACGGCCATGGTTTTAACCATGATGCCATAGGCAACAACTGCGGCCAGCGCGGATACGCCATCGTTGTTGGTAAAGCCGAGGGCGACACCGATCGCAAAAATCAGTGGCATGTTTGCAAAGACGGAACCGCCTGCTTCTGCCATAACATGCGATACAACGGCGGGCAGCCAGCTGAAATTCGCGGAACCGACGCCCAGCAGAATACCTGCGATAGGCAGTACGGATACCGGCAGCATCAGCGATTTACCGACCTTTTGCAGGTTAGCAAATGCATTCTTAAACATAATTGAGAGTGCTCCTGAGTATGGGTGCTTTTTTACGTTCTCACGCGTGGCAAGGGGGGAGAGCCTCGCCGTGTACAGGGCATCTAAGCGCCCTTTATTTATTACACAGAGTAAAATAATTCAGTGCCGATTTGTTTGACGGCTATCACGTTTCAACTTCAGATCATTGGAGAAGTTGCACATTTTGACAAAACATATGTCACAATATTTCAAACGTGGTTATTCACCGCCCAATTTTCGGCGGTGAACTTTACTCGTTTTAGCCATTAATTACGAGCTTTAAAAAAACTCATTCAACGGATGGATTGAAGGCGGGAAGCGTCGATGTGAAACAGACGGGCGAAGTTATCGGTGGTTACCTGCGCCAGTTCTTCAACGGCAACACCTTTCAACACAGCCATGTATTCTGCAACGTCACGAACCATCGCAGGTTGATTCTCTTTTCCTCGATGCGGAACCGGTGCAAGGTAAGGTGAGTCAGTTTCTACCAGTAACCGATCGAGGGGGACATAACGCGCGGCATCGCGCAGTTGCTCCGCATTACGGAAGGTCACAATGCCGGAAAAGGAGATGTAAAATCCGAGATCCAGTAATTTACCCGCCGTTTCTCTGTCCTCTGTAAAACAGTGTAGTACGCCACCGCAATCCGTCACTTTTTCTTCGCGCAGAATTGCCAGCGTATCGGCGCGGGCGTCACGGGTGTGGACGATAACCGGCTTGTTCAGTTCACGACCAATCTGGATATGATGGATGAAGGACTCTTGCTGCCGTACTTTAGTTTCCGGCGTGTAATAATAATCCAACCCGGTTTCACCCAGCGCAACAACGCCCTCTTCTGCCGCCAGACGGCGTAAATCTTCTACATCGTAGGGATCATTCTGGTTGAGTGGATGCACGCCACAAGAAAATACGACGTTGTCACGTTCGCCTACCAGATCCCGCATGTGTAAATAACCCGGTAATGTTGTGGCGACTGCCAGACAAAATTTCACATCGCGTGCGGCGGCTTTCGCCAGAACGTCATCCACGTCCTTATGCAAAGATTCATAATCCAGACCATCGAGATGGCAGTGTGAGTCGACTAAAAACATGATGTTTCTCTTAAAGATGAGGAACCGGTAGCACAACGCCCGGTTGCAGGTAATGCTCAATACGCAGTAAAAGATCGGTGATGAGAAGCTCGCGGTTAATACCTGTGACAGACATTAACTGTTCACGAATGTGGCAAACATCCCCCAGTATAGCCTGTAGACGCGAGGGAGAAAGATGGTTTGCCAGTTCGACGACCAGGCCCGGCACATCAACATTGGTAACCTGCGCAGCGCCATGATGGCGTTTTAGCGCATCCATCAGCAACGTTGCCAGCCAGTGTAAACGCGCCGGAGCTTGTTCATGATTAAGGGCCGCTAGCAGCGAATACCAGTCGCCCGATTGCACGCTATATGCCAGCGCCTGACACAATGTTTCACGAGCCTGCCAGATATCTCCCTGAAACAACGCCAGTGCCGCACCAGGCGAACCGGCGCTTAAGCGCAATGCGGCAAGTAATGCATCCTGTGACATTGTCACTTCGCGTGAAAGCCAGGTCACGGCGTACTGTTCCGGCGGCGGCGCAAGGTAATGTAACCGACAACGACTACGTAATGTTGCCAGTAAACGTTCAGGCTCGCGGGTAGCAAGGAAAAACCAGGTTTCTGCTGGCGGCTCTTCAAGCGTTTTCAGCAATGCGTTAGCCGCGGCGTCAGTCAGTAAGGCAGCATCGGTTACCCAGACAACTTTCGCACCACCTAAGCGTGCGTGCTCATTTAACTTTTCGGTGACTTCACGTACCGCATCAATGCCCAGCGCATTTTTCCCTTTTTCGGGAGCCAGGGTGTAATAATCGGGATGCGTGCCAGCCTGCATCAACTGACATCCACGACAGTGACCGCAACTTTTGTGGCCCTGCGGTTGTTGGCAGAGTAAATAACGGCTCAGGGCGTAGATTAAAGCATCCTCGCCCATACCCGGTAACGCCTGAATGAGTAGCGCATGGTGACCTCTTCCGGCCTGATAGCTGGCTACCAGTTTTTCGAAATCAGGTCGTAACCATGGATACCATCTCATGCGTTCTGCTCCTTAACCCAATTGGTCACGGTAGTGCGGATTGCATCCATCACGGACTCCAGCGGCTGGGTGGCATCAATGGTATGAATGCTTTTATCTTGTGCTGCCAGTTCCAGATAGCGGGCGCGGGTGCGATTAAAGAAATCGAAAGACTCTTGCTCAATACGATCCAGCTCGCCGCGCGCACGCGCGCGTTTTAAGCCAACTTCCGGGGTAACATCGAGATAGAGCGTTAAGTCGGGGCGAAAATCCCCGAGAACAGCATCACGCAGTGTTGCCAGCATATGTTGGTCAATACCACGTCCACCGCCCTGATACGCCTGAGTGGAGAGATCGTGGCGGTCGCCAATCACCCAGGTGCCGTTAGTCAGCGCAGGTTTGATGACCGTTTCTACCAGTTGAACGCGCGCGGCATAAAACATCAGAACTTCGGCTTTATCGGTAATGACTTCATCGCCTACCGATTTGATATCCAGCACCAGGCTTCTTAACTTTTCGGCAAGTTGCGTACCGCCAGGTTCCCGAGTGAAAACCATGTCGCGGATACCCAGTTGCTCGAGCGTCTCAACCACCACGTTACGCGCGGTAGTTTTGCCTGCGCCTTCCAGCCCCTCAATGACGATATACTTACTGCGCATTTTTTTCCTTAAGCACTTTCAGATAATCCTGCACAGACTTGTTATGACTGGCAAGATTGGTATTAAACGTGTGACCACCTTTACCATCGGCCACAAAATAGAGATACGGCGTTTTTGCCGGATGCGCAGCAGCCTTCAGCGAATCCGCCCCCGGCGTCGCTATCGCACCTGGCGGCAAACCGGTAATGGTATAGGTGTTATACGCTGTCGGCGTTTCCAGGTCTGCACGAGAAAGTTTGCCATTATAACGCTCTCCCATCCCGTAAATCACGGTCGGGTCGGTCTGCAGGCGCATACCAATGCGTAAACGGTTGATAAATACCGAGGCAACCTGATCGCGTTCGCTGGAAACGGCGGTTTCTTTTTCGATAATTGATGCCATCGTCACCAACTGGTTTTTATCTTTATAAGGCAGACCGTCCGCACGCCCTTCCCAGGCGCTATCGACCGCTTTCACCATTTTCTTGTGCGCTCGCTTGAGTAACGCGACATCGGTGGTATTGGCGGTATACATCCAGGTGTCTGGCCAGAACCAACCTTCAATCCACTCCGGGTTTTCCAGTTCAAGTGCCTGCGCTACGGTGGCGTACTTATCGTCGCTCAGCGTGTGTTTGATATACGGGGCCTCACGCAATTGCTTGAGGTAATCGCTCAAACGCATCCCTTCTACCAGTCGCAGAGGGAACTGTGCTTCTTTACCGCTTTCCAGCAATTTCAGCATCTCACGTACGGTCATCTGCGGTGTAAAGCGGTAAGTCCCGGCTTTAAAGTGAGAAAGATCCGGTTCGATACGCAGCAGCCATTGAAAAACCCGTGGGCGATTGATGATCTTATCGGCGTAAAGCTGTTCACCGAGCGCCAGACGTCCGGTCCCTGGCTTCAGGGTAAATATCGTCTCTTCTTTGATAAGCAATTTGCTGTCGGCAAGATGGCGAACCTTCCAGACGCCCACACCAGCGGCGATACCCAGTACCACCAGCAATAACAAGATAATCAATAACACTTTTTTCATGACTAATTCGGGCGCTCACAAAGTGGGGCTAAATATTCATATAACGTTGCTGACGAAAAGGAGACATCGCCACAGGCACGTACGGGCATCACTGGCATTAACGCATTACAAATAACCATCTCATCTGCCTGCAACGCCTCTTCCAGAGTGGCTTGCACTTCGACAAGCTGATAAGAGGATTGTGCCAGTAAACGGATACAGAATTGTCGCATAATGCCGTTAACACCTGCCTGCTCCAGTCGCGGCGTATAAACTACATTGCCCTTCCGCCAGAACAAATTAGCCGCACAGCATTCCGTAACCCACCCTTCGCTGTCAAGGACCAACGCCTCATCGGCATTTGTCTGCTCAAGATGAGAGCGAATCAATACTTGTTCAAGCCGATTAAGATGTTTAATACCTGCAAGATGAGGATTGCGCCCCAGCCGCACCGGGCTTAGCGCCAACATCATCCCCTCGTTACGCAAACGATCGTAATGTGCAGGATAAGCCGTAACGGAGAGAATCCGCGTTGCCGGTCCGCTGTTCAATGTGCTGTACCCTCGCCCGCCACTACCGCGACTGATCACGACCTTCAGCACACCATTCTGCTGTTCTGCTGCCAGCGTTTTCATCTCTTGTTCAAGCTGAGGCCAGAAGTCACAGGAAATCATCAACCGCTGGCAAGCATCCTGTAGTCGCTGGATATGTGCCGATAACAAACTGACTTTACCGTCGATAACTCTGGCGGTGGTGAAACAACCATCGCCAAACTGCGTAGCCCGATCGCTTGCTGCCAGCGATTCCTGTTTATGACCGTTAATTAAGAACATACCAACTCCTTACCAGAGAATTGTTAGTGTGGCAGCATGTTCACTACGGAACAAGTCGGAATAAAAGCTAAGAAAAAAGGCCCGCAAGCGGACCTTTTATAAGGGTGGGAAATGACAACTTAGATCTTTTTAAAGATCAAAGAACCATTAGTACCACCGAAGCCGAAGGAGTTACACAGCGTGTATTCCATTCCGCTAACCTGACGCGCTTCGTGCGGTACGAAATCCAGATCGCAACCTTCATCCGGATTATCCAGGTTGATGGTTGGCGGAACAGCCTGATCGCGCAGTGCCAGGATGGAGTAGATAGACTCTACTGCACCCGCCGCACCTAACAGGTGACCGGTCATAGATTTCGTGGAGCTCACCAACACACGGCTGGCAGCTTCACCGAAGATGCTTTTAACAGCCTGCGCTTCAGCTTTATCGCCAGCCGGTGTAGAAGTACCGTGCGCGTTAACGTAGCCAATCTGACTCGCTTCAATGCCTGCATCACGCAGAGCATTTGCCATTGCCAGAGCTGCGCCTGCGCCGTTTTCTGGCGGTGACGTCATATGGTAAGCATCGCTGCTCATACCAAAGCCAACGAGTTCAGCGTAAATTTTCGCCCCGCGTTTTTTCGCGTGTTCGTACTCTTCCAGTACCAGCATACCGGCACCATCGCCCAGTACGAAACCATCGCGCTCTTTATCCCACGGGCGGCTCGCCGCTTGCGGGTTATCATTGCGGGTAGATAATGCACGTGCCGCGCCAAAACCACCAACGCCCAGCGGCGTACTGGCTTTCTCTGCGCCACCTGCAACCATCACGTCAGCATCGCCATACGCGATAATACGCGCAGCATGACCGATGTTGTGCACGCCAGAAGTACAGGCGGTCGCGATAGAGATGCTTGGGCCACGCAGGCCATACATGATAGTCAGATGACCTGCCACCATGTTCACAATCGTTGACGGAACGAAGAATGGGCTGATCTTACGTGGGCCACCATTCATCAGAGATGTGTGGTTTTCTTCAATCAGTCCGAGGCCGCCAATCCCGGAGCCAATTGCGGCACCAATACGGGTTGCGTTCTCTTCCGTTATTTCAAGGCCAGAATCCTGCATGGCCTGAACGCCAGCGACAATTCCATATTGAATGAAGGCATCCATCTTGCGCTGTTCTTTGCGCGAGATAATGTCCTCACAGTTAAAATCCTTTACTAAGCCAGCAAATTTCGTTGCATAGGCGCTAGTATCGAAATGGTCGATTAGGCTGATGCCACTCTGACCGGCAAGCAGAGCTTTCCAGGTAGACTCTACGGTATTGCCGACAGGAGACAACATGCCCAGTCCGGTCACAACTACACGACGCTTAGACACGTTTGTCCTCCAGGGAGGGAAAAAATGATTCTAGTGGGACAAAAAGATAAAACTCAGGCGGTCGAACGACCGCCTGGAGATGTTCACTTACGCCTGGTGGCCGTTGATGTAATCAATGGCAGCCTGAACGGTGGTGATTTTCTCAGCTTCTTCGTCCGGAATCTCAGTATCAAACTCTTCTTCCAGAGCCATTACCAGCTCAACGGTGTCAAGAGAATCCGCGCCCAGGTCTTCAACGAAAGAAGCATTGTTGGTAACTTCTTCCTGCTTAACGCCCAGCTGTTCGCCGATAATTTTCTTAACGCGTTCTTCGATAGTGCTCATACTCTTAAATTTCCTATCAAAACTCGCTTTCGCGATGGTTTTCGTAGTGTATAAAATGTTGAAAAATTTGCAACTAAATCCCGGCAGGTCTTACCACGATTTTACGTTATTTTGAGGCCTTACCCCCCAATAACGCAAATCATTTTGCACTAATTATTACTCATAACCACGCAGACTGCGCGCAACATGAGCATTTTGTGCAAATCGCGGTCAGACCATGTACATCCCGCCGTTCACATGCAAAGTTTCACCCGTGATGTAAGCTGCTTCGTCGGATGCCAGGAATGCAACCGCGTTGGCGATTTCCTGTGCACCGCCGAGGCGACCCGCAGGAACCTGCGCCAGGATACCCGCACGCTGGTCATCGCTCAGCGCACGTGTCATGTCCGTTTCAATAAAGCCCGGAGCAACAACGTTTACAGTAATACCGCGTGACGCAACTTCGCGCGCCAGTGATTTACTGAAGCCGATCAAGCCCGCTTTCGCCGCAGCGTAGTTGGCCTGACCGCCATTTCCCATGGTACCAACCACAGAACCGATAGTGATAATACGACCATGACGCTTTTTCATCATAGCGCGCATTACCGCTTTTGACAGACGGAAAACAGATGAAAGGTTAGTTTCGATAATATCGTTCCACTCTTCATCTTTCATTCGCATTAACAGGTTATCACGAGTGATACCGGCATTATTGACCAGGATATCCACTTCACCAAATTCTGCGCGAATTTTTTCCAGAACAGATTCGATAGATGCTGGATCGGTCACATTCAACATCAGACCTTTACCGTTAGCACCTAAATAATCGCTGATCGCCTGAGCGCCGTTTTCACTGGTCGCAGTGCCAATAACTTTCGCGCCACGGGCTGCGAGCGTTTCAGCAATTGCGCGGCCAATTCCGCGGCTTGCACCGGTTACCAGTGCGATTTTTCCTTCAAAATTCATGATTTTCCTCTTTTAAAGCTCGAGCGCCGCTGCCATCGCTGAAGGTTCGTTCAGCGCCGAGGCGGTCAGGGTGTCGACAATGCGTTTCGTCAGGCCAGTAAGCACTTTGCCCGGGCCGACTTCATAGAGATGTTCTACGCCTTGCGCTGCCATGTATTCAACAGACTTCGTCCACTGAAGCGGGTTATACAACTGACGTACCAGTGCGTCACGGATGGCATCACCATTGGTTTCGCATTTCACATCAACGTTATTCACAACAGGAACTGTTGGTGCGTTAAAGGTGATTTTCGCTAATTCTACTGCCAGTTTGTCGGCTGCCGGTTTCATCAGCGCACAGTGAGACGGTACGCTCACTGGCAACGGCAGCGCGCGTTTTGCGCCTGCAGCTTTACAGGCAGCTCCAGCACGCTCAACGGCTTCTTTATGTCCCGCAATTACCACCTGGCCTGGAGAGTTGAAGTTTACCGGAGAAACCACCTGACCTTCTGCAGCTTCTTCACACGCTTTCGCAATAGACGCATCATCCAGACCGATGATTGCCGCCATAGCGCCCGTTCCTTCCGGTACGGCTTCTTGCATGAACTTACCGCGCATCTCAACCAGACGCACCGCATCAGCGAAATCAATCACACCAGCGCAAACCAGCGCAGAGTATTCCCCGAGGCTGTGACCGGCCATCATCGCTGGTGCTTTACCGCCCTGCTGCTGCCATACGCGGTACAGCGCAACTGATGCAGTCAACAGCGCTGGCTGAGTTTGCCAGGTTTTATTAAGTTCTTCGGCTGGCCCCTGCTGAGTCAGCGCCCACAGGTCATAACCCAGCGCCGCAGAAGCTTCAGCAAACGTTTCTTCGACAATGGGATAGCTCGCCGCCATATCAGCCAGCATTCCAACGGTTTGAGAACCCTGTCCAGGGAACACAAATGCAAATTGCGTCATGTTTTAATCCTTATCCTAGAAACGAACCAGCGCGGAGCCCCAGGTGAATCCACCGCCAAAGGCTTCAAGCAGAACCAACTGCCCCGGCTTAATGCGCCCGTCACGTACAGCTTCATCCAGCGCGCACGGGACAGAGGCTGCAGAGGTATTACCGTGGCGATCCAGCGTCACCACGACATTGTCCATCGACATGCCGAGTTTTTTCGCCGTTGCACTGATAATACGCAGGTTAGCCTGATGCGGCACCAGCCAGTCCAGTTGAGAACGGTCAAGATTATTCGCCGCCAGCGTCTCATCAACGATGTGCGCCAGTTCCGTTACCGCAACCTTGAAGACTTCGTTGCCCGCCATCGTCAGATGAATTGAATTCTCTGGATTCACACGGTCAGCATTAGGCAGCGTCAGCAATTCACCATAGCTACCATCGGCGTGCAGATGGGTAGAGATGATTCCCGGCTCTTCAGAGGCAGCCAACACCGCAGCGCCCGCGCCATCGCCAAAAATAATAATAGTCCCGCGATCTGTTGGATCACAGGTGCGCGCCAGTACATCGGAACCGACGACCAGAGCATACTTCACCGCCCCAGATTTCACGTATTGATCGGCTACGCTTAACGCGTAGGTGAAACCTGCGCAAGCTGCTGCAACGTCAAATGCCGGGCAACCTTTAATACCCAACATGCTTTGAATCTGACATGCTGCGCTCGGGAAAGCGTGCGTAGCAGAAGTCGTTGCCACAACGATCAGGCCAATCTGGTCTTTATCAATGCCCGCCATCTCAATTGCGCGTGTCGCCGCTTCAAAGCCCATGGTTGAAACGGTTTCGTTTGGTGCAGCAATGTGGCGTTCGCGGATGCCGGTACGAGTGACAATCCACTCGTCAGAGGTATCCACCATTTTTTCCAAATCGGCGTTTGTCCGCACTTGTTCGGGCAGATAGCTGCCAGTACCAATAATCTTCGTATACATGTACGCTCAGTCACTTTTCGGTTATATACCGTCACTTGCAAACTGCGAGTTCGCTGGCAGCGTCCTGCTACCGCAGAGTTCCGCTTTTGCCACCGTCCAGCAGCTCAAAACCAGCTGGGTATACAGATTCCAGGCGAGCGGCAATTCGCTGAGGAACTTGTCGCTGCACCGCCTGCACTGCCTGTTCAATCGCGACCGCAAAAGCTCGCTGATTGGCCGCACCATGACTTTTTATCACCGTGCCGCGCAATCCTAACAGACAGGCGCCGTTATACTGGTCGGGGTTGAGGTGACTGAATCGCCTCGTCAGGCTCTTTTGTAGCCAACGCTTTAATAACAGTAGCCACCACGACCGTTTTTTCCCTTCACCCTGAGATTTCAGCAGAGAAAGGAACATCCTGACAACACCTTCCATCGTCTTTAATGTGACATTTCCTGTAAAGCCGTCACAAACCAGCACATCTGTCTTGCCAGTTAACAACTCATTGGCTTCAAGATAGCCGATATAATTGATAGAAGGGATTGTTTTAAGCACCGCTGAGGCATCCCGAATACTGTCGAGACCCTTTACTTCTTCTTCACCAATATTGAGCAACGCCACGCGAGGATTGGGAATTTCCACCACCTCTTCAGCCAGAACTGAGCCCATAATGGCAAATTGCACCAACATTGTACTGTCACAATCGACGTTGGCCCCTAAATCGAGGACCACCGTTTTGCCCTTTTGCTGATGCGGTAATACCGTCACCAGCGCCGGACGCTCAATCCCCTCCAGGGGCTTGAGTAATAATTTTGCCAGCCCCATCAGCGCCCCGGTATTACCAGCACTGACACAGGCTTGCGCTCGACCTTCTTTCACCAGCTCCAGGGCCACGCGCATTGAACTCCCACGACTGGCGCGGATAGCTTGCGAAGGCCGGGCATCACTGGCGATAACTGACTGCGCAGGAATAATCTGCAGACGCGAACGTTGTTCAAAGTCAGCTTTAGCAAGTAATGGCGTGATGGCGTCGGGATTGCCGACTAAAAGAAGAGTGAGTTGCGAATTAGAATTCAGTGCCTGCAATGCTGCAGGCACTGTCACGGAAGGGCCAAAATCCCCTCCCATGACATCTAACGCCAGGGTTAGACGTGTCAAGGTATCGTCGCCGCCCGGTTTGGTCTTTCCCCAGTTGCCTGGGGAAAATCCTCACTAAGCTTCATCACGCAGACGCGTGATTACTTAGCGATGACCTTGCGGCCGCGGTAGTAACCGTCGGCAGTGATGTGGTGACGCAGGTGTTTTTCACCAGAAGTTTTGTCTACAGACAGGCTGGTGACTGCGGTCAGCGCGTCATGGGAACGACGCATGCCACGTTTGGAACGGGTTGGTTTATTCTGTTGTACGGCCATGGACCTTACTCCTCAATTACGGTTTATCCCCGATCCAACGGGGAGCACCAATTACTTACGCTTTAAGCTGGCTAATACGGCAAATGGGTTTGGCTTTTGCGCTTCTTCAGGCAGTTCACCAAAGACCATGTCCGCTTCGGACACTTCACAGTGTTCAGAATCATGCACCGGAACTACCGGCAAGGCGAGGATGATTTCATCTTCAACCATTGCAAGCAGATCGATTTCACCGAATTCGTTAACCTCAATCGGTTCATACGCTTCCGGCAGTGCTTCAGCCTGTTCGTCTGAACGCACAGGACTAAAACAATACGTTGTGTAGACCTGATGAGTAAACGGCTTCCCGCAACGCTGACACTCGAGCGTTACCGTCACCTTCGCATCGCCGTTTAACACTGCGAGACGTTGGTTATCGATAGCGAACGACATGGAGCATTCCACATCACTGTCCACACTGACTACGGATTCGGCGACGCGCTCAACCTGATCAGGGGTATAGATACCCTGGTAATCAAGGCGTTTTTGAGCCGTACGAACCGGATCGAGAGTCAGGGGTAATTTTACCTTTTGCATAGGGCGCGCATATTAACTTTGTAACGTCATAGAGTCAAAGAAAAAGGCAGCCTGTGGTTGCCTTTTGCCAATAATTCGCACACATTGCGGGTTACTGCTTTATTTTCGTTCAGTGCTGATAACGAACATCAACCTGCAAAACGAAGCGCATAGTTTAAAATGGCTATCATCAATACGCTATATCTGTTGGAAAAAAATATGCCTAAACTTATTTTAGCCTCCACCTCGCCCTGGCGTCGCGCTCTTCTGGAAAAACTGCAAATCTCTTTTGAATGTGCAGCACCCGAGGTCGACGAAACCCCACGCAGTGACGAATCACCGCGACAGTTGGTGCTTCGACTGGCGCAGGAAAAAGCGCAATCTCTGGCGTCACGTTATCCGGATCATTTAATTATTGGTTCAGACCAGGTATGTGTTCTTGATGGCGAAATCACCGGTAAACCGTTAACGGAAGAAAATGCCCGTCTGCAATTACGCAAAGCCAGCGGCAATATCGTCACCTTCTATACTGGACTGGCGTTGTTTAATTCGGCGAATGGGCATCTGCAAACAGAAGTGGAGCCTTTTGACGTCCATTTCCGTCACCTGAGCGAGGCGGAGATTGATAATTACGTGCGTAAGGAGCATCCCCTGCACTGCGCGGGTAGCTTTAAGAGTGAAGGATTTGGCATTACGCTGTTTGAGCGTTTAGAAGGGCGTGACCCTAACACGCTGGTTGGTTTACCGCTAATCGCGCTGTGTCAGATGTTACGTCGGGAAGGGAAAAATCCGCTGATGGGATAGTTTTTTACGCCGGATGCAGGTATGTCGCATCCGGCAATCGGTGCTGGCGGCCTGATGCGGCGTAAACGCCTTATCAGGCCAACCGCCCATTATCAGGTTTATATGCTTGTATTAGCGCGCGTTACGCAGCTTTTGCAAACAACGCTTCAAACCTTCATCCATCGGCGCTTCGATACGCATCACCTCACCGGTTCCCGGATGGGTAAACTTCAACGCTGCGGCGTGCAGGAACAGACGATTTAATCCCGTGCCTGCTTCAGTGAGCTGTCTATCAAATTCACGGTCACCGTAGCGATCGTCAAAGGCAATCGGATGACCCGCATACTGTGTATGCACACGGATCTGATGAGTACGCCCAGTTACCGGGCTACAACGCACCAGGGTGGCAAATGCATAGCGTTCTTCCACTTTAAAGCGTGTTTCCGACGGTTTACCTTCCTGACTCACACGCACGATACGTTCGCCGCTTTGCAGAATATTTTTCAGCAACGGCGCTTGTACGCTCTTCACATGCGACTGCCACTGACCGCGCACCAGCGCCAGGTAATCTTTTTGCATCCCTTTTTCACGTAATTGCTCATGCAGAGAACGCAACGCCGAGCGTTTTTTCGCTACCAGCAACACACCGGAAGTGTCCCGGTCGAGACGATGTACCAGTTCAAGGAACCGCGCTTCCGGGCGCAACGCCCGTAAACCTTCGATAACGCCAAAGCTTAAACCACTGCCGCCATGTACTGCCGTACCGGAAGGTTTATTCAGCACCAGGATATGGTCATCTTCATATAAGATGACGTCCGCCAGCGCCGCCACCTTTTGCAGATGTGGCGAAACCGCCTCCTCTTCACGTTCAGCAACGCGAACCGGTGGAATACGCACCTCATCACCTGCTTCGAGTTTATATTCAGGCTTAATACGTTTTTTGTTCACCCGCACTTCGCCTTTACGCAAAATACGGTAAATCATACTTTTAGGTACGCCTTTCAATTGGGTACGCAAAAAGTTGTCGATACGTTGCCCCGCTTCGTCCGCGGTGATAGCAACAATTTTTACGGATGGAGTCTCTGTTTTCATGGTGGGCGATTCTAATTAGCCAACAGGATTCGCGCCACTCATTTTTCTATGCTTATATTTAGTTTTGCACCTTATTACTTCACTACGTCATCACTTTATTGATGGTTATTAAACCAATCACCATTAAGAAGTGAAAAAACTGTGAGTAAGCGGGTGATAAATGGTAAAAGTCATCTTGCTATAACAAGGCTTGCAGTGGAATAATGAGAACGTTTCCGTGTCCATCCTTGTTAAAACAAGAAATTTTACGGAATAACCCATTTTGCCCGACCGATCATCCACGCAGCAATGGCGTAAGACGTATTGATCTTTCAGGCAGTTAGCGGGCTGCGGGTTGCAGTCCTTACCGGTAGATGGAAATATTTCTGGAGAGTAATACCCAGTCTGTTTCTTTGATAATTGCGCTGTTTTTCCGCATGAAAAACGGGCAACCGACACTCTGCGCCTCTTTGAGCTGACGATAACCGTGAGGTTGGCGACGCGACTAGACACGAGGCCATCGGTTCACACCCGGAAAGGCGTTACTTTGCCCGCAGCTTAGTCGTCAATGTAAGAATAATGAGTAAGTTACGATGAAAAGAATGTTAATCAACGCAACTCAGCAGGAAGAGTTGCGCGTTGCCCTTGTAGATGGGCAGCGTCTGTATGACCTGGATATTGAAAGTCCAGGGCACGAGCAGAAAAAGGCAAACATCTACAAAGGTAAAATCACCCGCATTGAACCGAGTCTGGAAGCTGCTTTTGTTGATTACGGCGCTGAACGTCACGGTTTCCTCCCACTAAAAGAAATTGCCCGCGAATATTTCCCTGCTAACTACAGTGCTCATGGCCGTCCCAACATTAAAGATGTGTTGCGTGAAGGTCAGGAAGTTATTGTTCAGATTGATAAAGAAGAGCGCGGTAACAAAGGCGCAGCACTGACCACCTTTATCAGCCTGGCAGGTAGCTATCTGGTTCTGATGCCGAACAACCCGCGCGCGGGTGGTATTTCTCGCCGTATTGAAGGCGACGACCGTACCGAATTAAAAGAAGCACTGGCAAGCCTTGAACTGCCGGAAGGCATGGGGCTTATCGTGCGCACCGCTGGCGTCGGCAAATCTGCAGAGGCGCTGCAATGGGATTTAAGCTTCCGCCTGAAACACTGGGAAGCTATTAAAAAAGCCGCTGAAAGCCGCCCTGCCCCGTTCCTGATCCATCAGGAGAGCAACGTCATCGTTCGCGCATTCCGCGATTACTTACGTCAGGACATCGGCGAAATCCTTATCGATAACCCGAAAGTGCTCGAACTGGCGCGTCAGCATATCGCTGCATTAGGTCGCCCGGATTTCAGCAGCAAAATCAAGCTGTACACTGGTGAAATTCCGCTGTTCAGCCACTACCAGATCGAGTCGCAGATCGAGTCCGCCTTCCAGCGTGAAGTCCGTCTGCCGTCTGGTGGTTCTATTGTTATCGACAGCACTGAAGCGTTAACTGCCATCGATATCAACTCCGCACGCGCAACCCGCGGCGGCGATATCGAAGAAACCGCGTTTAACACCAACCTCGAAGCTGCCGATGAGATTGCTCGTCAGCTGCGCCTGCGTGACCTCGGCGGCCTGATTGTTATCGACTTCATTGACATGACGCCAGTCCGCCACCAGCGTGCGGTAGAAAACCGTCTGCGTGAAGCGGTGCGTCAGGACCGTGCACGTATTCAAATCAGCCATATTTCTCGCTTTGGTCTGCTGGAAATGTCCCGTCAGCGGCTGAGTCCATCGCTGGGTGAATCCAGCCATCACGTCTGCCCGCGCTGCTCCGGTACCGGCACCGTGCGTGACAACGAATCCCTGTCGCTCTCTATTCTGCGTCTGATTGAAGAAGAAGCGCTGAAAGAGAACACTCAGGAAGTGCATGCCATTGTTCCTGTACCAATCGCTTCTTACCTGCTGAACGAAAAACGCTCTGCGGTAAATGCCATTGAAACTCGTCAGGACGGCGTGCGCTGTGTGATTGTGCCAAACGATCAGATGGAAACCCCACACTACCATGTGCTGCGCGTACGCAAAGGGGAAGAAACCCCAACGTTAAGCTACATGCTGCCGAAACTGCATGAAGAAGCGATGGCGCTGCCGTCTGAAGAAGAGTTCGCTGAACGTAAGCGTCCGGAACAACCTGCGCTGGCAACGTTTGCCATGCCGGATGTGCCGCCAGCGCCAACGCCAGCTGAACCTGCCGCGCCTGGCGTAGCCCCAGCACCTAAAGCTGCACCGGCAACACCAGCAGCTCCTGCACAACCTGGGCTGTTGAGCCGTTTCTTCGGCGCACTGAAAGCGCTGTTCAGCGGTGGTGAAGAAACCAAACCGACCGAGCAACCAGCACCGAAAGCAGAAGCGAAACCGGAACGTCAACAGGATCGTCGCAAGCCTCGTCAGAACAACCGCCGTGACCGTAATGAGCGCCGCGATACCCGTAGTGAACGTACTGAAGGCAGCGATAATCGCGAAGAAAACCGTCGTAATCGTCGCCAGGCACAGCAGCAGACTGCCGAGACGCGTGAGAGCCGTCAGCAGGCTGAGGTAACGGAAAAAGCGCGTACCACCGACGAGCAGCAAGCGCCGCGTCGTGAACGTAGCCGCCGCCGTAATGATGATAAACGTCAGGCGCAACAAGAAGCGAAAGCGCTGAATGTTGAAGAGCAATCTGTTCAGGAAACCGAACATGAAGAACGTGTACGTCCGGTTCAGCCGCGTCGTAAACAGCGCCAGCTGAATCAGAAAGTGCGTTACGAGCAAAGCGTAGCCGAAGAAACGGTAGCCGCACCAGTGGTTGAAGAAACTGCCGCTGCCGAAACCATCGTTCAGGAAGTGCCTGCTCCGCGTACAGAACTGGCGAAAGTCCCGCTGCCAGTCGTAGCGCAAACTGCGCCGGAACAGCAGGAAGAGAACAATGCTGATAACCGTGATAACGGTGGCATGCCGCGTCGCTCTCGCCGCTCGCCTCGTCACCTGCGCGTAAGTGGTCAGCGTCGTCGTCGCTATCGTGACGAGCGTTATCCGACCCAGTCGCCAATGCCGTTAACCGTAGCGTGCGCGTCTCCGGAACTGGCCTCTGGCAAAGTCTGGATCCGCTATCCGATTGTACGTCCGCAAGATGTACAGGTTGAAGAGCAGCGCGAACAGGAAGAAGTACAAGTGCAACCGATGGTGACTGAGGTCCCTGTCGCCGCCGCTGTCGAACCGGTTGTTAGCGCACCGATTGTTGAAGAAGTGGCTGAAGTCGTAGAAGCCCCCGTTCAGGTTACCGAACCGCAACCGGAAGTGGTTGAAACGACGCATCCTGAAGTGATTGCCGCCGCGGTAACTGAACAGCCGCAGGTGATTACCGAGTCTGATGTTGCCGTAGCCCAGGAAGTTGCAGAACACGCAGAACCGGTGGTTGAACCGCAGGAAGAGACGGCTGATATTGAAGAAGTTGCCGAAACTGCTGAGGTTGTGGTTGCTGAGCCTGAAGTTGTTGCTCAACCTGCCGCGCCAGTCGTCGCTGAAGTCGCAGCAGAAGTTGAAACGGTAGCTGCGGTTGAACCTGAGGTCACCGTTGAGCATAACCACGCTACCGCGCCAATGACGCGCGCTCCGGCACCGGAATATGTTCCGGAGGCACCGCGTCACAGTGACTGGCAGCGCCCTGCTTTTGCCTTCGAAGGTAAAGGTGCTGCAGGTGGTCATACGGCAACGCATCATGCATCTGCCGCGCCTGCGCGTCCGCAACCTGTTGAGTAATAATTAGCTCAAGTAATCAAGCCCTGGTAACTGCCAGGGCTTTTTTATTTCATCTTTAAATCAACATATTAAAATTCATCGAATGGCATCCTTGCTAACCAACAATACAAAATAGGCAAAAAAATGCCCGCCCCGGCGATCCCAGAGCGGGCAGACAAAACATACCCAGTTTCATGATATGTTTTAAAGCGAGCTTATTTGTTGAGCTGGAAGAGCGACAATCCCTGCATATCGGTAAATGCTTTATACGATGCCTGCAATGCCGTTTGCTGCATGATGTAAGATGAAATAGTTGCATTCCAGTCCACATCAACCAGATCGCTCATCTGCTGCGTTTGCCCTAAAGCGCGATCGCTACCTAATGAATCCAGCGACTCCAGTTCGTTCAGCTGCGTGCCTAATTCCGCTCGAACGGTCAGCACATTGTTCAGCGAGTTTTTCAGTCCGCGGTTGGTTTTATCCAGTGCCGCAGCGGCGGTTTCTTTATCCGCTTCGCTTTCCGCGACCGGCGTTTTCAGGGCTGCGATGGCGCTATCCAGCATGGCAAAAAGATTGGTTTCAGAAGCGCTACCGTCTGGTTCCGCTACCGCGTTGCTGGTAATACTGTCGAAAATTTTGTCACCCGTGTGCCCTATCACCATCGAACGCGAAGCATCGACCTGTTGTTTAATACTTTCTGCTCCGCCAACATATTCGCCGTCTGCCTCACTAAACGGCGCAGTTTCTGTTTTATAACCGGCAAAAATGTAGCGCCCGTTACCGTCAGTGGTGTTCGCCAGATTCAGCAACTGGTCACGAAGCCCCTGAATATCCGTAGCCAGCGAGGCCCGGTCATCGTCACTCAAGGTGCCATTGCTGGCGTAG
Organism: Escherichia sp. 94.0001; assembly: GCF_013369155.2. Lineage (NCBI taxonomy): Bacteria > Pseudomonadati > Pseudomonadota > Gammaproteobacteria > Enterobacterales > Enterobacteriaceae > Escherichia > Escherichia sp. 94.0001. The sequence continues at coordinate 45,647 of NZ_JABWMS020000014.1, forward strand.
ACAATTTTTTCCTGAGCATTCTGGATAGCGGTGGTGACCTGGCTAAGTACACTCTCTTCCAGTGACACTTTTTGAGTGGCGAAAGTACGCGCCAGCGTGTACTGGCTGTTTTGCGCCTGTGCCTGGGAGAGAACAACAGCTTGTGATGCAGCAATGGGATCATCTGAAGGGTTAACGACTCGCTTACCCGTCGACATCTGTTCGCCGTACTTCATCCATTCTGCCTGAGAATTGGTGATGCCGCGCATGTTTTGCTGGTACATCATCTGGGTACTGAAACGCATTTTATCTCCCCTTAGCGAATGTTAATCAGCGCATCAAAAATCGCGTTTGCCGTCTGCAGAACCTGCGCATTGGCCAGATAATACTGCTGAAAACGTTGCAGATTTCCGTACTCCTCATCGAGATTGACACCGGAAATCGACTGCTGCTGATTGGAAAGCTGCGTCACCACATTACCTTGCGTGGTGCTACTGGTTTTCAACGTCGCGGTTTTATTTCCGATATCACTCACTAACGAGGCATAAGCGTCGTTAAAGGATTTCGCACCGCCCACCGTTTTACTGTTACTTTGCAGATCCAGCAGGGCCTGCCCGTTGCGGTTGTCGCTTTCGCCTGCATCTTCTTCGCTCGCCATGGCGATTTTCGCTTCGTCGGTAATTAATACATCCATGTTGACGATGGCGTCACTTACCGGTTTCAGCGTGAAGCTGTCGTTAGCGGCAGGCGTGCCTGTAAACGTCAACTCCAGACCATCAAATACAACTTTACCGTTGTTATCCGGCGTCACCGTAAAAGTGGTGTTGCTGGCAAGGCGGGTGACCTGCCACTGATTATTGTCGAACGAAATTTTGTAATCTGTCGCCAGTACCGCGGAGGCATCGGTTACCGTGGCACCGATCGCAACGCCACCATTGTTGTTAGTATTTTGCAGAACCACGGGCTTACCGATAGCAAAGAAATCCTCCCCTTCTTTACCATTGGCATCATACCCCTTGTTATGTTGGGCATTGAAAGCCTCGGCAAATGCCAGCGCCAGTTGTCCGAGCGTATTACGCGTCTGGTCGAGATCCTGAGAACGAAATATCAGAATACCGCCCAGTGACCCGGTATTCAGCAATTTCTCCGGGATCTCAATATTGCCTGCCGTCCCATCAACATAAGCGACAGTCGTACGAGAAGGGTCGGCGCTGGAAGGAACTGCCGCAAGTTGCCGCGCCGTACTTCCCTGAACCAGTGAGTAGCCATTGGCCATCGTGATGTTATAAGTGCCACCATCCTGAACGCTGACTTCTACGCCAACAATCTGGTTTAATTCGCTCACCAGTTGATCGCGTTGATCCAGCAGATTGTTAGGTGACGCCCCTGCCCCCACGCCTGTCAGGCGGGAGATCTGATCGTTCAGGCTGGCGATTTGTTTAGCGTAATTGTTGATCTGATCAACGCTGGCACCTATCGCGATATTGACCTGTTTGTCCTGATCGCGCAGATATTGATCGGTGGTTTTAAACTGATTCACCAACCCTTCTGATTTCCCAATCAGCGCCTGGCGCGCTGCCGGATCTTCCGCGTTACTCACCAGCGTTTGCAGGCTGGTGAAGAAATCCTGCATCTGTGTTGCCAGCGAAGAGGTACTGGTGGAGAGCATATTGTCGATTTTTGACATCTGCTCATAGCGGGCAGTCAGGCCGCTACTTTGCGTCTGCGCAGCACGTAACTGGTTGGTAATAAACGCATCATACTCACGCTGCACACCAGAAACGTAGACGCCATTGCCAACCCAGCCGCCAGCGCCCAACGTGCTATTGGCCTGCGCCATAATAGTGGTTTGGCGGGTATATCCGGCAACGTTATAGCTGGAGATATTATTACTTGCCGTATTTAACGCCGCCTGGGCCGCGTTCAGTCCGCTCATGGCGTTATTGATCAAGCTGGACATGGAGGTTCCTTATAAGCCTTCAATTACAGAGTATTATCGGCAGCGACCCGCCGGACTTGAGTTATTCAGAACAGATTATCAATGTTCATGCTGTAGGTTTTGCTCACCTTGTCGCTTATCGATTTCATCTGCTGAATCATGCTGGTGAGTTTGCGGGCATAGTGAGGATCGGTGGCATAGCCCGCGTCCTGTAGGGCCTGCGCCCCCTGCTCCGCACTCGCGGCGGTCGTCACGGCGGCGTAGCGCGGGTTACGCGTTAACAGCCCAACGTAATCCGACAATGCTTCCAGATACGAGCTGTAGACCCGAAACTTCGCTTTTACTTTCTTCGCTTCGCCATTTTCATATTCAGTCGTGGTGATTTCAGTGACTGGCCCTTTCCAGTTGCCAGAGGCTTTGACGCCAAACAGGTTATAGCTCGGCTCGCCGTTTTCACGGCGGATTTGCCGTTGTCCCCAGCCAGATTCCAGCGCCGCCTGAGCGAGGATCAAATGATGTGGCACACCGCTTTGCTGGCTTGCCAGTTGGGCGGGCAACGAGAGTTGCGCGAGGAATGCTTTACTGTCACCCGGCAGCGAATCATCGTAGTTACGTGGTACGGCCTTTTGCACCAGCTGCGAAAGCGTCTGATTTTGATAACGCACCACGGTTTCGAGCGGGAATTTCATCGGTGCTGCTGGCGTGGACTCCTCTGGCAATGATTGTTCTGGCGTCATCTGTTTAACCATCATCTCTGCCAGCCCCAGACCTTTGCCCGCCGTCATCTGTTGGGCAATCTGCTGGTCATACATACTGGTGTACAGGCGAGTGTGCTCGCTGCTGAACAGGCCATCTTTTGGTAAAGCGTCGCGCATGCTTTTCAACATCATCTGCACGAACATCCCTTCCACCTGGCGAGCCACCGGACGGATATTTGCCGCCGGATCTTCGCCCGCTTTCGCCTTTAGTTCGTTGAGTGATTGCGCATCCCAGGCCGCACTTGCCAGTAGTTTGCTGTCGCTGATCATCAAATGATTTCCAGTTTTGCCCGCAGACATCCCGCACTTTGCATTGATTGCAGTATGGACATCAGATCCATCGGCGTAGCGCCCAGCGCATTGAGCGCGCGCACCACGTTATTGAGGCTGGCGCTGGAACGTACGCTTTGCAGCGAACCGCCGCTCTGGCGTAAATCGATCTGCGTTTGTGGAGTAACCACAGTCTGTCCACCACCAAACGGTGTATCTGGCTGGCTGACATTGGCCTGACGATTGACTGTAACTGAGAGATTCCCCTGCGCTACCGCGCAGCTGTCGAGGGTCACTTCGCGATTCATCACCACCGAACCGGTACGCGAGTTAATCACTACTTTGGCGTCCTGCGGGGTGACATTAACCTGCATATTCTGGATATCGGCAAGGAAACGGACCTGGGAACTGTTGCCACTTGGTACGCGCACCTGAATAGTCCGCGCATCTAACGCGGTGGCGCTGCCATATCCACGCACGCGGTTGATGGTGTCAGCGATTTGCTGCGCCATGCTGAAATCTTCGTCGTTAAGTTGCAAATTAAGGGTATTCCCGACGCCAAACTGGCTGGGCAATTCACGTTCAATAACCGCACCATTGGTGATCCGTCCACCGTTCAGTTGGTTCACCTGAACACTGCTACCGCCAGCGGAGGCCCCTGCGCCGCCAACCAGAATATTGCCCTGCGCCAGCGCATACACCTGACTGTCAACGCCCTTAAGCGGTGTCATCAATAACGTACCGCCACGCAGACTTTTGGCATTTCCCATGGAAGAAACCACCACGTCAATGGTTTGCCCCTGACGTCCAAACGGTGGAAGTGACGCTGTCACCATTACCGCAGCGACGTTTTTTAGCTGCATATTAGTGCCCGTCGGAACGGTAATTCCCAGCTGTGAGAGCATGTTATTAAGCGTTTGTGTGGTAAACGGCGTCTGAGTTGTCTGGTCACCGGTGCCATCCAGCCCCACCACCAGGCCATAGCCAATCAGTGAGTTTTGCCTTACCCCCTGAACACTGGTGAGATCGCGAATACGCTCAGCCTGAGCTGCCGTGATAACCAGTAGAAGAATTAATGCAGAGAGAAATTTAATCACCACAGCCTCACTTACATTGGCGACAGGTTAAGGAAGAAACGCTGCAACCAGCCCATATTTTGCGCTTCGTTAATGTAGCCATTGCCTACGTATTCAATGCGCGCATCCGCCACCTGAGTAGACGGTACGGTATTACTGCCGCTGATGGTGCGAGGATTAACTACACCAGAGAAGCGAATAAATTCGGTACCCTGATTAATGGCGATCTGTTTTTCACCCACCACATGCAGGTTGCCGTTGACCAGTACCTGGTCAACCGTCACCGTCAACGTGCCGCTAAAGGTATTGCTGGCATTGGCCCCGCCTTTTCCGTTGAACGTGTTACCACCGGAGGCTTCGACATCGGCACGAGCGTTACCAAACAGCCCCTGCAAATAGCGCGGCACAGTATCAAAGCCAAAATTAGTTTTACCGTCACGGCTGGCATTCGCAGAGGAGCTTTTGCTGGCGCTGACGTTCTCCTGCAACACGATGGTCAGCGTATCGCCAATATTGCGTGGTCGACGATCTTCAAACAGCGGTTGATAGCCATAGTTAATCGGCTGAGCAGACTGGAAAATAGAACCGTTGGCGACGGGCGTCGGACCGGGAACCGGTTGTGCACTGGTCGCCCCCTGTACCAGCGGCGTGGAGGGTATCCAGGCGCAGCCGGTTAGTGAAAGCACCAACAAGCTGGAAATGGCATAAGTATGCGCAGCGTTTTTTTGCATGGCTATCATCTTCAAAAATCAGTAAACCGGTGAATCTGCCACCGGTTATGCCTTAGAGTTGCGTCAGTTTTTGCAGCATCTGATCGGTGGTGGATACCGCTTTACTGTTGATTTCGTAAGCGCGTTGCACCTGAATCATATTGACCAGTTCTTCCGCCACGTTGACGTTAGACGTTTCAACATACCCTTGATACAGCAGTCCCGCGCCGTTCAGGCCCGGCGTGCTTTCGTTCGGTGCACCGGAGGATTGCGTTTCGGTGTAGAGGTTTTCGCCAATACTCTCCAGTCCGGTATCATTCATAAAGGTGGTGAGATTGAGCTGCCCAACCTGAACCGGAGCTGCCTGGCCTTGTTGGGTTACGCTGACCACGCCATCACGACCGATGGTGATACTTAGCGCATTCGCCGGTATGGTGATCGCTGGCTGCACCTGAAAACCACCAGCCGTCACCAGCTGTCCGTTCTGATCCACCTGGAAAGAGCCGTCGCGGGTATAGGCTGATGAGCCATCTGGCAACATCACCTGGAAAAAGCCCTGCCCTTTAATCGCGACGTCTTTACTGTTGTTGGTCTGCGACAGGTTGCCCTGGCTGTGTAAGCGTTCAGTGGCGACCGGACGTACCCCCGTGCCGATTTGCAACCCGGATGGCAAGGTGGTTTGTTCGGAAGACTGTGCCCCCGGCTGGCGGATGGTTTGGTAAAGCAGATCTTCAAAAACGGCCCGCTGGCGCTTAAAACCGTTGGTACTGACGTTTGCCAGGTTGTTGGCAATGACGTCCATATTGGTTTGCTGGGCGTCAAGGCCCGTTTTGGCGATCCATAATGAACTGATCATAAAATGTCCTGTGGTGGATTAGTGACAAAGTGCATCTGTCTTCTTGCCGGATGCGGCGTAAACGCCTTATCCGGCCTACAAGAGCTCGCGAAATCAATAAATTGCGATTGCCCCCATAGACCCGATAAACTTGCGCATCGGGCAACTTATACTTGTCATGTATCCGTTCAATTAACTCATCGACAGCAGTTGGTTGGCACGGCCTGCGTTATCATCGACGCTGCTGATCACCTTCATCTGCATTTCAAAACGCCGCGCGCTGGCAATCATGTCGCTCATTGCCGCAACGGCATTGACGTTACTGCCTTCCAGAACCCCCGACATCACACGTAAGGTTGGATCTGCCTGCAGTACCGGCCCACGCGTAGCCTGGCTTTCTGCGCTTAAACGAAAAATGCCGTCGTCACCGCGCTGCACTTCGCTGCCCGTGGCTTTCACCAGCTTCAGACGCCCCACTGGCGCGACAGTATTTGCCGGATCGCCAGAATTCAGCGCCGAGATTGTGCCATCGGCAGCAACAGTGATTTCCGCCCCTTCCGGCACAGCAATTGGCCCCGCCTCGCCGATCACCGGATGCCCCTGAATTGTCAGTTGCCCGGTGGGATCAACCTGAATGCTGCCATTACGCGTATATCCTTCGCTGCCGTCAGCGGTCTGCACGGCCAGCCAGCCGTCCTGCTGCAACGCGACGTCCAGCGGGCGCGAGGTGTAATCCATCTTACCGGGCGTCATGTCAGCACCCGGTGTTGACGCCGTAACCAGCGTGCGCGTGGGTAGTGAAAGCCCTTCCACCGGTACTGCACGCAAGGCGTTTAACTGTGCGCGAAAACCGGGCGTAGAGGCATTGGCCAGATTACTGGCGGTCACCGCCTGTTGATTCAGCGTCTGGCTGGCTGCCCCCATCGCGGTATAAATTGCGTGATCCATTGAGCTATCCCGTCAGCGATTAGCGTAAGTTAACCAGCGTGTTGAGGATCTGGTCCTGAGTTTTGATGGTCTGGGCGTTAGACTGATAGTTACGCTGGGCAACGATCATATTGACCAGTTCTTTGCTGAGATCGACGTTGGACGCTTCCAGCGCACCGTTGGTCAGGGTGCCAAAGTTGCCCGTCCCGGCAGTCCCCAACAGCGCCACGCCAGAAGATTGCGTCGCAGACCAGACATTGTCACCTTCAGATGCCAAACCTTCGTTGTTGGCAAAGTTCGCCAGTACAATCTGCCCCAGCAGTTGGGTTTGTTCGTTGGAATAGTTGCCGACAACCGTACCGTCATCATTGATTTGATAACTCACCAGATCGCCCGGTTTATAGCCGTTCTGGGTGGTTGCCACAATGTTGTTAGCACCGGTATTTTGCTGCATGGAGTTGAGGAAGCTCAGGCTAAACGTGGCGGGATCTGCGCCGTTAATTGCGCCGGTGGTAATATCCTTTGTTGGATCTGAGGTCAGAACGCCATTGGCATTAAACACCAGCGTCGTTGCAGGGTTAGCTGTGCCTTTTGGATCACTGCTATCCAGGGTGTAAACATCCCAGTTATTATCCCCGGTCTTCACAAAATAAACGCTCATATCATGAGCATTACCCTGACTATCGAAAACAGTCACCGAACCTTTTTTGTTATAGCTATCCGCATTGCTGGCATCAAATGCTTTAACAGAGGGAAGCGGATCACTGGAATTCAGGTTGATCTGCATCGATGCCGTGGTGGTAGTTTTCGCTGCCATCAGGGTATTCGGGATCGAAATATTGGTCGGATTCGCCCCTTGCTGAATAGTCGGCGGCGTACCGGTTGCCGGGTAACCTGTCAGCTGTAAACCTTGCATATTCACCAGGTTACGATTTTCATCAAGCTTAAATTGTCCATTACGGCTGTAAAAAACCGAACCATTGCTGTCTACCAGACGGAAAAAACCATTCTGGCTTATAGCAACGTCCAGACCTCGCCCAGTGTTGGTGGTCGTGCCATCGGTAAAGTCCTGAGTGATACCGGCAACTTTTACCCCCAGTCCCACTTTCGAACCGGCAAACATATCGGCAAAAGAGGCCGTGCCTGATTTAAAGCCGTAGGTGGCGGAGTTGGCGATATTGTTGCCAATAACATCGAGGTTGGTGGCGGCAGCGTTTAATCCGCTAACCGCTTGAGAAAAGGCCATGACTGACTCCTGAAATGTGAAGGCTTAAATTATCTGCCGTACTTCGTCGAGGGTGGTGGTGCCGTAAGTGCCGAGATCCAGCGTATTACCGTTGTTGCCGCGGATCACACCCTGCACCAGAGCAAACTGCAGCGGCTGGGCAACCAGTTGTGTACCACCGCTACTGGCGCTAATCGCTACATTGTAAGAACCGTTCGGCGCAGTGCTGCCGTCAGTCAACGTACCGTCCCAGGTGAAACTGTGGACTCCGGCAGTCAGTTCACCGATATCAATGGTACGGACAACCGCACCGTTTTTATCGGTGATGGTGGCCGTAACTTTGTCTGCCGCCTGTTGCAGCTCAACACCAAACGGCGTGGTCGTGGTCACAGCCCCTTCTTCACTGCCAGTTCCCGCAAGAACAGTGGTACCGGGGATCATCACACCGTGACCGATCAGGTTACTGGCCTGTAGCGACTGGCTGTTATCAATCTGTCCGGAAATAGATCCGAGCGTGGTATTGAGTTTTTCAATCCCGCTGACCGTGCTGATTTGTGCCAATTGCGACGTCAGCTCGTTGTTTTCCATTGGATTGGTCGGGTCCTGGTTTTTCAGCTGCGCCACCAGCAAAGTCAGAAAACTGCTTTGTAAATCTGCGGCGTTGCTACCCGTGAGTGAGCTACTGCTGGTGGTGCTGACGCCGGTATTTGTCGGATCGGTGGTGGTTACCGCAATGGACATAGATTTCTCCTTTATTGACCAAGCGTAAGGGTTTTCAGCATCATGCTTTTCACCGTGTTGAGCACTTCAACATTGGCCTGATAGCTGCGTGATGCTGACATGGTGTTAACCATCTCGCCGACAACATCAACGTTTGGCATTTTCACGTAGCCCTTTGCATCCGCCAGCGGATTACCCGGTTCATAAACCAGTTTGTCCGGAGCCTGACTTTCTATAACATCGGCAACCTTTACGCCGCCTGTCGCAGCGCCTGGCGCAGCGTTCACCTGAAATACCACCTGTTTTGCCCGATATGGCTGTCCATCGGGACCGGTCACGCTATCAGCATTCGCCAGATTACTGGCCGCCACGTTCAGGCGCTGGGACTGAGCAGTTAACGCCGACCCGGCGATATCAAAAATATTCAGCAATGCCATCCGTTAATTTCCGCTCTGTAAAACGTTCATCATGCCTTTGATTTGCCCGCTCAACGCGCTAAGGCTCATCTGGTATTGCAGGCTGTTATCGGCAAACTGGGTGCGTTCGCGATCCATATCGACGGTATTACCATCCAGCGAGGGCTGGTCCGGAATACGGTATTGCAGTTCTGCGGTAGGAGGCGTCAGCGCCTGCGCCGGAATGTGTTGCGTTGAGGTCATCGTCAGTGCAACCACGCTTGTTGCATCCCGTCCACGTTGCATGACTTTTTTAAGTTCACTGGCAAAATCGATATCGCGAGCCTGATAACCAGGGGTATCGGCATTGGCGATGTTTGCTGCCAGCACTTCCTGACGCTGGGCGCGCAGATTGAGCGCCTCTTGTTGAAAACGTAAGGCGGCGTCGAGCTTATCGAGCATATCTCCTCCGCAAGTATCAAAATTCTGCCATCAGCTTAAATGCCTTTACGCGCGCGTTATCGGCGGAATAAACGCAAAATGGGTCGCTATTTATGCCGTTGATGGTCATTGCGTACAGGTACAATTCACGTTGTAGAAATGGCTGGGAGCGAAAATGCTGACAATAAAACGTAGCGTGGCGATCATTGCGATACTGTTCAGTCCGTTAAGTACGGCGAGCAATCTCACATCGCAGTTACAAACCTTTTTTAGCGCCCAGCTCGCGGGAGTAAGTGATGAGGTTCGTGTTTCTATTCGTACATCGCCCCATCTACTTCCGCCGTGCGAGCAACCACTGCTTTCGATAAGCAATAATTCCCGCCTGTGGGGAAATGTGAATGTGCTGGCACGCTGCGGTAACGACAAACGATATTTGCAAGTCAATGTACAGGCCACAGGAAATTATGTGGTTGCCGCGATGCCCATTGTGCGGGGAGGAAAACTGGAAGCTGGCAATGTCAAACTGAAACGCGGCAGGCTGGATACCTTGCCACCGCGTACGGTGCTGGATATCAATCAACTTATTGATGCCGTTAGCCTGCGCGATCTATCACCCGATCAACCTATCCAGTTAACCCAGTTTCGCCAGGCATGGCGGGTAAAAGCGGGACAACGCGTCAACGTGATCGCCAACGGTGATGGATTTAGCACCAACGCTGAAGGTCAGGCGTTGAACAATGCTGCCGTCGCACAGAATGCACGGGTGCGGATGGTATCGGGGCAAGTGATCAGTGGCGTTGTCGATGCAGATGGGAATATTCTTATAAACCTGTAACCTGTTAAAGATTACCCGACCCATGCCGATAAATAAGCAACACATGATAAAAGCGCCCTCAATGAGGAATAAACCATGAGTATTGACCGCACTTCACCTCTGAAGCCCGTAAGCACCGTTCAACCGCGTGAAACCACTGACGCGCCGGTAACGAATACCCGGGCGGCAAAAACAACCGCCGCCACCAGCACCAGTGTGACGTTAAGCGACGCGCAAGCAAAACTAATGCAACCCGGCAGCAGTGATATCAATCTTGAACGTGTCGAAGCGTTAAAACTGGCGATTCGTAACGGTGAACTAAAAATGGACACCGGCAAAATTGCCGATGCGCTAATCAACGAAGCGCAGCAAGACTTGCAGAGTAACTGATCGTATGACGCGTCTTGCAGAGATCCTCGACCAGATGTCCGCAGTGCTTAACGATCTCAAAACGCTAATGGATCAAGAGCAGCAACATCTCTCAATGGGGCAGATCAACGGCAGCCAGTTGCAATGGATTACAGAACAAAAAAGCTCACTGCTGGCGACGTTGGATTACCTCGAACAGTTACGCAGAAAAGAACCCAATGCAGAAAATAGCGTTGATATTAGTCAACGTTGGCAGGAAATTACGGTGCAAACTCAGCAACTACGTCAAATGAATCAACATAATGGCTGGTTACTGGAAGGACAGATTGAGCGCAATCAACAGGCGCTGGAAATGTTAAAACCGCATCAGGAACCGACGCTGTACGGGGCGAACGGTCAGACATCAATACCCCATCGCGGCAGTAAAAAGATTTCGATCTGAAGATTATCTCCGGCCTGCAGTGCAGGCCGGAATGCATTGTTATATCGTCCGACGGGCAAACTCTTTAACTTTGAAGCCCAACACCGCCAGTGCAGCGAAGTACGCGGCAATTCCCGCCAGCACGACCGCCATTAAACGCAGTAAACGCCAGGGCATAGTACCCAGTGACCACTCAGGCATGATATGTAACATACCTAAAAGCACGCCAGACATCACCAGTACCGCCACCACCAGACGCAACAGAAACGGCATCCAGCCGGGTTGCGGGGTAAAGATTTTCTGCTTACGCAACTGCCAGTAAAGCAGAGAAGCATTCAGACACGCCGCCAGACCAATAGAAAGGGACAGCCCGGCATGTTTCAACGGGCCGATAAACGCCAGGTTCATCAATTGCGTTAAAATCAGCGTAACGATGGCAATTTTCACTGGCGTTTTAATGTCCTGGCGGGAATAAAAGCCAGGAGCCAACACTTTCACGACAATCAGGCCAATCAAACCCACCGAGTAGGCAATTAACGCCCGCTGGGTCATCAGCGCATCAAAGGCGGTAAATTTACCGTACTGGAACAGCGAAACGGTTAACGGACCTGAAAGAATGCCCAACGCAACCGCACTCGGCAGCGCCAACAGGAAACAAAGACGCAGCCCCCAGTCCATCAAACGGTTGTATTCATCATGATTGCCACTGGCAAAACTTTTCGACAGCGACGGCAGCAAAATGGTGCCAAGCGCCACGCCCAGTACACCGGACGGAAACTCCATTAGGCGGTCGGCGTAATACATCCACGACACCGAACCGGAAGCAAGAAACGAGGCAAAAATGGTGTTGATGATTAAGGAGATCTGGCTCACAGAGACGCCAAGGATCGCTGGTCCCATCTGTTTCACCACGCGCATTGCCCCGGCATCGTGGAAGTTAATGCGTGGCAAAACCAGCATGCCGATCTTCTTCAAATGCGGTAGCTGATACACCAGCTGTAGGATGCCGCCGACCGTAACAGCCCATGCCAGCGCCAGCACCGGAGGATTAAAGTACGGTGCGGCAAACAGCGCGAAGCCAATCATGCTGATGTTAAGCAGCGTTGGAGCAAATGCCGGAATCGAGAAGCGGTTCCAGGTATTCAGAATCGCACCCACCAGCGACGCCAGGGAAATCAGCAAGATATAAGGAAAGGTAATCTGTAATAACTGGGTAGTCAGGGCAAATTTGTCGGCCGTGTCAGCAAAACCCGGCGCGGTCACCATGATCACCCACGGCGCGGCGAGCATCCCGGCGACCGTCACAACCGCCAGCGCGAGTGTCAGCAGGCCAGAAACATACGAGACAAAGACCCGCGTGGCGTCTTCACCCTGCTTGCTTTTATATTCCGCCAGAATCGGTACAAATGCCTGGGAAAATGCCCCTTCGGCAAAAATACGGCGCAACAAGTTAGGAAGTTTAAAAGCGACGAAAAAGGCGTCGGTTGCCATCCCTGCGCCAAAGATTCTGGCGACAATTGCGTCACGTGCGAAGCCAAGCACACGCGAAAACATGGTCATCGAGCTGACGGCGGCCAGCGATTTTAATAAATTCATCGGTGTTCTAATCCAGACCCACGGGCAAAACGCCTGCAAGGCAGGCGCTGAAAGAGGCGAATAGTCTACCTGGATTATGGTGAATTGCTACCGCCAGATGTTACAGGGTTTATTCACTCATCGCATCGCGCCAGATCTTGTCAACGATACGTTGCGCCAGCACGGCCTGTTCGCCGGCGGTTTGCGGAACTGTCTGATTTTGCACGCATTCAATGAAGTGCCGCGCACAGCCGACAAATCCACGTTGCTCAAGAGTACTCTGCCAACCAGGAATCGGTTTATGCACTACGCCCTGACCACGCTCCTCACGCCATTCGCGCATATCCGTAATGTCGATGAGCGCACCGTCAGTCACGGCCTGCACGGTTTCACGCTGACTTCCGGCACGGCGATGCATACAGGTGGTGATCTGCAAAGGACCGGCCGAAAAATGGTGCTCGGCAAACAGCATTTCGCCAGCGTCATTAGTCAGTAGCGTACCGCCATCCAGAGAGGCTTTACCGCCCGACAACCACAGCGCGGTATCCACCACATGCAGATAATCATCCAGCAACGTGAAATAAAGATCGTGTGGCCCGACGCTATTACTACGATGTTTATCCATTCTTAGCGAGGCTGCGGTGGCGAGTTGCGTTTTTAACTCACCGTAGAGTGGTGCGAAACGACGGTTAAAACCGACCATCAACGTCAGTTTTTTCCGCGCCGCCAGTTCCACCAGCCGTTCAGCATCGCGCAGATTTTCTGCCAGCGGTTTATCGACACAGACATGTACCCCCGCATTGAGTAACGTACTGACCACGTCAAAGTGGCTGGCGGTGCTGGAATGCACAAAAACTGCATCGCAACTGGCGGCAAAGCTGGATAACGAATCGGCATAAGGAATGCGCCAGCTGTCACAAATTGGCAAGGCTTTCGCGCGCGTAGGCGACCACGCACCTTGTAACGTCCAGTCAGACGCTGCCGCCAGCACCGGTAACCACGCCTTTTGCGCGATGCCGCCTAACCCCACTACGCCGATACGTAATTTTTTCACTTTAATCTCCCAGATGGGCCAGCAACGAATCAAGACGCTGTTTCAGTTCTGCCACTTCGATTTCCAGAGCTTCGACGCGGGCCTGTAAATCACCGTCAACCGCGTTCGACGTATCCGTTACCGCCGGCTGATCTTCAACCTCACCACTGAAAAGATGCATGTAGCGGCTTTCGCGTTTACCCGGTTCGCGGGCCAGACGCACCACAAAAGGACCATCTTCGCGATTCGCCAGTTGTTCCAGCGTCGACTCCACTTCCGCCATATCGCTGAACTCATACATTCGCGCGGCGCGGCTGCGCAGTTCACCCGGCGTCTGGGCACCACGCAATAACAACGTGGTGATTAACGCCACTTCTGCGGCGCTCAGTTTCAGATCGCCAAATTCTGAATTACAAAAACGTTGCTCATATTTGGTGACCCGATTACCAAAACCGCTCACCGTGCGTAGATAATGACGTTTGACCAGATTATCCAGCTGTTCCTGCACTTCAGATTCACTCAGATTCATGACCGGTTCACGGTTCGTTTTCTGATTACAGGCCGTTACTACACCATTTACTGAAAGCGGGTATTGCTCCGGCGTGGTCACCTGCTTTTCCAGCAAGCAGCCAATCACGCGGGCTTCCAGGGCAGTAAGTTGATATTTCATCAGATTCTCCTTAGCGGCCAGGCGTCCAGTCTGGGGTGGTTAATGCCGTCAGAACATGATCGCGCCATTGTCCATCAATCAACAGATAGTTTTTCGCATAGCCTTCTTTTTCAAAACCCAATCGCGCCAGTAAATCACCGCTGCGTTTATTGTGCGGCATATAGTTGGCCATAATGCGATGAATATGTTGGGTGCGCTGCATATAACGAATGGCTGCGGTCAGGGCTTCAAACATGAGTCCTTTGCCCTGCCATTTTTGCCCAATCGAATAACCGAGATAGCAGGCATGAAAAGAGCCGCGAACAACATTGGAAAAATTGGCAACGCCAATAATCTCTTTTTCGTCCGGGTCGAATAAGCCAAAGTAGAAAGCTGAACCTTGTTTATGAAATTCGTTAATCATCCCTAGCCTGGCCTGCCAGCCTGATGGATAACAGTGGCTTTCGTCGCGCACTGGCTCCCAGGGCTTGAGGAAATGGCGATTCTCTGCGTAATAATCCGCAAGACGCCAGGCATCACGATCATGCACCAGACGCACGACCAGTCGGTCAGTGGTTAAGCGCACTTTTGGCACGTTACTGCGATAGCCAAACATTCTATACCTACTCCTTCCCGTAACGTCTTTAATACGCTGTAAGTATTACTATACCTGCGCAACCAGACCCTGTGAAAAGTCCAGAATGCCGTTTTCTGCATTATTCACATATTTGATAAAAACTCTCTATCAAAGCGACGTTTTGATAAAAAAATATTGTCCCCGAAGTGATGGGAAAAGTCTTAGCGGCAATGCAGAATAGAAAGTGCTCATCTTTTATTTCCCGGGAGGGGAAATGTCCCGCGTGTCGCAGGCGAGGAACCTGGGTAAATATTTCCTGCTCATCGATAATATGCTGGTCGTGCTGGGGTTCTTTGTTGTCTTCCCGCTGATCTCTATCCGCTTCGTTGATCAAATGGGCTGGGCCGCCGTCATGGTCGGTATTGCCCTTGGTCTACGTCAGTTTATTCAGCAAGGTCTGGGGATTTTCGGCGGCGCAATTGCCGACCGCTTTGGTGCCAAACCGATGATTGTCACCGGTATGCTGATGCGTGCCGCCGGATTCGCCACAATGGGTATCGCCCACGAACCGTGGCTACTGTGGTTTTCATGCCTGCTTTCGGGACTCGGCGGCACGTTGTTTGATCCTCCGCGTTCGGCGCTGGTGGTGAAACTAATCCGTCCACAACAGCGTGGTCGTTTTTTCTCGCTGTTAATGATGCAGGACAGTGCCGGTGCGGTCATTGGCGCATTGTTGGGGAGCTGGCTGTTGCAATACGACTTTCGCCTGGTCTGCGCCACAGGGGCAGTTTTGTTTGTGCTGTGTGCAGCGTTCAATGCGTGGTTGTTACCGGCATGGAAACTCTCCACCGTACGCACGCCCGTTCGCGAAGGCATGACCCGCGTGATGCGCGACAAGCGTTTTGTCACCTATGTCCTGACGCTGGCGGGTTACTACATGCTGGCTGTACAAGTGATGCTGATGCTGCCAATTATGGTCAACGACGTCGCGGGCGCGCCGTCTGCCGTTAAATGGATGTATGCCATTGAGGCGTGTCTGTCGTTAACGTTGCTCTACCCTATCGCCCGCTGGAGTGAAAAACATTTTCGTCTGGAACACCGATTGATGGCTGGGCTATTAATAATGTCATTAAGCATGATGCCAGTGGGTATGGTCAGCGGCCTGCAACAACTTTTCACTCTGATTTGTCTGTTTTATATCGGGTCGATCATTGCTGAGCCTGCGCGTGAAACCTTAAGTGCTTCGCTGGCAGATGCAAGAGCACGCGGCAGCTATATGGGGTTTAGCCGTCTGGGTCTGGCGATTGGCGGCGCGATTGGTTATATCGGTGGTGGCTGGCTATTTGACTTGGGTAAATCAGCGCACCAACCAGAGCTTCCGTGGATGATGCTGGGCATTATTGGCATCTTCACTTTCCTTGCGCTGGGTTGGCAGTTTAGCCAGAAACGCACCGCGCGTCGTTTGCTGGAACGCGACGCCTGATTTGATACTCCCCCCTGACTCCTCCATACTGAAAGTGAACTGACAGCCAAATGGAGGAGTCACGTGAAGCTATACATTTACGATCACTGCCCTTACTGCCTCAAAGCCCGCATGATTTTCGGCCTGAAAAATATCCCCGTCGAATTACATGTTCTGCTCAATGACGACGCAGAAACACCCACCCGGATGGTCGGTCAAAAACAGGTTCCCATTCTGCAAAAAGATGACAGCCGCTATATGCCAGAAAGCATGGACATCGTTCACTATGTCGATAAACTCGACGGCAAACCGTTACTGACCGGCAAACGTTCACCTGCCATTGAAGAATGGCTGCGCAAGGTCAACGGCTACGCCAACAAACTGCTGTTACCGCGTTTTGCCAAATCGGCATTTGATGAGTTTTCTACTCCCGCCGCGCGCAAATATTTTGTCGACAAGAAAGAAGCCAGCGCGGGTAATTTTGCCGACCTGCTGGCCCACTCTGACGGTCTGATTAAGAGTATCAGCGATGATTTACGTGCGCTGGACAAACTTATCGTCAAACCGAACGCCGTGAATGGCGAACTTTCGGAAGACGATATTCAGCTATTTCCGCTCCTGCGTAATCTGACGCTGGTAGCCGGAATCAACTGGCCAAGCCGCGTTGCTGATTACCGCGATAATATGGCGAAACAGACACAAATCAATTTGTTATCATCAATGGCGATTTAATCCTGACCCGCCGCGGCAGCCTGTATTCGCGGGTTGCCGCCGTTTTCAGTTTTTTCTGCTGCCGAGTTTATCGCTGGTGACACATGCTGCGTTGTGTCAGGATATTGACGCAGATTTCATGTCGAGGACTACCATGAACAAGTTTTTATTTGCCGCTGTATTGTTCGTCAGTGGCCTGCTCGTTGGCTGTAATCAACTCACCCAATACACCATCACCGAACAAGAAATTAACCAGTCGCTTGCGAAACATAATAATTTCTCAAAAGATATCGGTTTACCCGGCGTGGCTGACGCCCATATTGTTCTGACAAACCTGACCAGCCAAATTGGTCGCGAAGAGCCGAATAAGGTTACCCTAACCGGAGACGCCAATCTGGACATGAACTCCCTGTTCGGTAGCCAGAAAGCGACCATGAAACTGAAGCTGAAAGCGCTGCCTGTGTTTGATAAAGAAAAAGGCGCGATCTTCCTGAAAGAGATGGAAGTAGTCGATGCGACGGTACAACCGGAAAAAATGCAAACGGTGATGCAAACGTTGCTTCCCTATTTGAACCAGGCATTACGCAATTACTTTAACCAGCAACCTGCTTATGTCCTGCGCGAAGATGGCAGTAAGGGCGAAGCAATGGCGAAGAAACTGGCGAAAGGTATTGAAGTGAAGCCTGGTGAAATTGTCATTCCGTTTACTGATTAATCACGAGGGCGCATTTGCGCCCTTTATTTTTCGTGCAAAGGAAAACGTTTCCGCTTATCCTTTGTGTCCGGCAAAAACATCCCTTCAGCCGGAGCATAGAGATTAATGACTGCACCATCCCAGGTATTAAAGATCCGCCGCCCAGACGACTGGCACCTTCACCTCCGCGATGGCGACATGTTAAAAACTGTCGTGCCTTATACCAGCGAAATATATGGACGGGCTATCGTAATGCCCAATCTGGCTCCGCCCGTGACAACCGTTGAGGCTGCCGTGGCATATCGCCAGCGTATTCTCGACGTCGTACCTGCCGGGCACGATTTCACCCCGCTGATGACCTGTTATTTAACAGATTCGCTGGACCCTAATGAGCTGGAACGTGGATTTAACGAAGGCGTGTTCACCGCTGCAAAACTTTACCCCGCAAACGCAACCACTAACTCCAGCCACGGCGTGACGTCGGTTGATGCAATCATGCCGGTACTTGAGCGCATGGAAAAAATCGGTATGCCGCTACTGGTGCATGGTGAAGTGACACATGCAGATATCGACATTTTTGATCGTGAAGCGCGCTTTATTGAAAGCGTGATGGAACCGCTGCGCCAGCGCCTGACCGCGCTGAAAGTCGTTTTTGAGCACATCACCACCAAAGATGCTGCCGACTATGTCCGTAACGGAAATGAACGGCTGGCTGCCACCATCACTCCGCAGCATCTGATGTTTAACCGCAACCATATGCTGGTTGGTGGCGTGCGTCCACACCTGTATTGTCTACCCATCCTCAAACGCAATATTCACCAACAGGCACTGCGTGAACTGGTCGCCAGCGGTTTTAATCGCGTATTCCTCGGTACGGATTCTGCGCCGCATGCACGTCATCGCAAAGAGAGCAGCTGCGGCTGCGCGGGCTGCTTCAACGCCCCAACCGCGCTGGGCAGTTACGCTACCGTCTTTGAAGAGATGAATGCTCTGCAGCACTTTGAAGCATTCTGTTCTGTAAACGGCCCACAGTTCTATGGCTTGCCGGTCAACGACACATTCATCGAACTGGTCCGCGAAGAGCAACAGGTTGCTGAAAGCATCGCATTGACTGATGACACACTGGTGCCATTCCTCGCCGGGGAAACGGTACGCTGGTCCGTTAAACAATAAAAATCGTAGCTTCCTGTTGTCATTAGGTTATTTTAACTGTATAAATAACCAGTATATTCAACAGGGGGCTATTATGCGAATTGAAGTCACCATAGCGAAAACTTCTCCATTGCCAGCTGGGGCTATTGACGCCCTGGCTGGCGAACTTTCCCGCCGTATTCAGTATGCGTTTCCTGATAATGAAGGCCACGTATCGGTACGTTATGCCGCAGCGAATAATTTATCGGTTATTGGCGCGACAAAAGAAGATAAACAGCGCATTAGCGAAATTCTCCAGGAAACGTGGGAAAGCGCCGATGACTGGTTTGTCAGCGAATAATATGCAGTGATTTTTGTTTTTGCCGGGTCGCCCCGGCTTTTTTATTTTACTTACGGATTTCGAGTACAAAATTCCTACACTTCCTCAAAATAATTGCACAATATGCTAAAAAAATATGAATGACATGCTGTTTTATTGTTCATATAAATCTTAAAAGCAAAAATTTATCTGTTCCCCCCTTTAAAAATTCGGTGAATACCCTTACTTATTGGTATACTGAAGTTGCTTCAGATAAAAACGCATTGAACCTCGAATAACGTTGTCTAGTAACACGAATTAGGGGGCCATGATGGAAAAAAATAATGAAGTCATTCAGACTCATCCGCTCGTAGGGTGGGACATCAGCACCGTTGATAGCTATGATGCGCTGATGTTGCGTTTGCATTACCAGACCCCAAATAAGTCCGAGCAGGAAGGGACTGAAGTTGGTCAGACGCTCTGGTTAACCACTGATGTTGCCAGACAATTTATTTCGATATTAGAAGCAGGAATCGCCAAAATTGAATCCGGTGATTTCCCGGTAAACGAGTATCGGCGTCATTAACATGACATGACCATCCACCCAAAAGGCACCTCACCGGTGCCTTTACCATTTCTGGGTTGTATATCTGCATTCAGTTAATTACTCTGCTTAAACCATGAGAGCAGAGAGAAAAAAATGAAATACGATCTCATCATTATTGGCAGCGGTTCCGTAGGCGCTGCCGCCGGGTATTATGCAACCCGTGCCGGTTTAAACGTGCTAATGACCGACGCCCATATGCCACCGCATCAATACGGCAGCCACCACGGCGATACGCGATTAATTCGCCATGCTTATGGTGAAGGCGAAAAGTATGTCCCGCTGGTCCTCCGCGCGCAAACGCTGTGGGATGAACTCTCCCGCCACAACGAAGAAGATCCCATTTTTGTACGCTCTGGCGTCATTAACCTTGGCCCGGCTGATTCCGCATTTCTCGCCAACGTCGCCCACAGCGCTGAACAGTGGCAACTCAACGTTGAAAAGCTCGATGCGCAAGGGATTATGGCACGCTGGCCAGAAATACGCGTCCCGGACAACTACATCGGCTTATTTGAGACTGATTCCGGCTTTTTACGCAGCGAACTGGCGATTAAAACCTGGATCCAACTGGCGAAGGAAGCGGGTTGTGCGCAGTTGTTCAACTGCCCGGTCACCGCAATTCGTCATGACGATGATGGCGTAACTATTGAAACCGCTGACGGTGAGTATCAGGCGAAAAAAGCGATCGTCTGCGCGGGAACATGGGTAAAAGATCTGCTCCCGGAACTGCCTGTCCAGCCCGTACGCAAAGTATTTGCCTGGTATCAGGCCGATGGTCGCTATAGCGTGAAGAATAAATTCCCGGCGTTTACCGGTGAACTGCCCAATGGCGATCAATATTATGGTTTTCCGGCAGAAAACGACGCGTTGAAGATTGGCAAACATAACGGAGGCCAGGTTATCCATTCAGCGGATGAACGTGTTCCGTTTGCGGAAGTGGCCAGTGATGGGTCAGAAGCCTTCCCGTTCTTGCGCAATGTATTGCCGGGTATCGGTTGCTGCCTGTACGGCGCTGCCTGCACCTATGATAATTCGCCTGACGAAGATTTTATTATCGATACTCTACCCGGCCACGATAATACACTGCTCATTACCGGCCTGAGCGGGCACGGTTTTAAATTTGCGTCAGTTTTAGGGGAAATAGCTGCCGATTTTGCGCAAGACAAAAAAAGCGATTTTGATTTGACGCCATTCATGCTTTCCCGCTTCCAATAATCATCATTACGGCCTCCAGAATGAGGCCGTTTTTACAGGAGTATTTAATGCGTCGGCTGTTGCACTATCTCATCAATAATATTCGCGAGCATCTGATGCTTTATCTTTTTCTCTGGGGACTGTTGGCAATTATGGACCTGATCTACGTGTTTTATTTTTAGTTTTTCCGCACTGACATAAACTGACAAATATTTAATCTCCCTTTCATTTAGCGTGAAAAATTGAATGAGATTCTTCCTGCCTCTACAGCACTCACCAGACCTTCCAGATGCTGAACCCACTAAACTTATGAAGATTCTTTCATCATTAATTCAAAATTATTGAAATAAAAATAAATATCATTCAATTTGTTATTTTTGTGTTGCAATTCATTCTCCGACACGCCATTTTCTTTCTCTCGCAAATTCGTTTTGGATGCACTTATGTCATTCACAAATACCCCTGAACGCTATGGTGTTATATCTGCGGCCTTACATTGGCTAAGCGCAATTATTGTCTATGGCATGTTTGCTTTAGGTCTGTGGATGGTCACGCTCAGCTATTACGATGGCTGGTACCACAAAGCACCCGAATTGCATAAAAGCATCGGCATTTTGTTAATGATGGGGCTGGTTATTCGCGTTCTTTGGCGCTTCATATCTCCACCGCCGGGTCCGCTGCAAAGTTATTCGCCCATGACTCGTGTTGGCGCAAAGGCTGGACATCTTGCATTGTACCTATTGCTGTTCGCCATCGGCATCAGCGGCTATCTGATCTCCACTGCCGATGGTAAACCGATCAGCGTTTTTGGCTGGTTTGACGTCCCCGCGACCCTCGCCGACGCTGGCGCACAGGCTGACTTTGCCGGTGCCCTGCATTTTTGGCTCGCGTGGAGCGTCGTAGTACTGTCCGTTATGCACGGATTTATGGCCCTGAAGCATCATTTCATCGATAAAGACGACACTCTGAAGCGCATGCTGGGAAAGTCGTCATCTGACTATGGAGTATAAAAAATGAAAAAAAGCCTGCTTGGTTTAACCTTCGCGTCCCTGATGTTCTCTGCCGGTTCAGCGGTTGCCGCCGATTACAAAATTGACAAAGAAGGTCAGCACGCCTTTGTTAACTTCCGCATCCAGCATCTTGGCTATAGCTGGTTATATGGCACCTTTAAAGATTTCGACGGTACTTTTACCTTTGATGAAAAAAATCCAGCTGCCGATAAAGTGAATGTGACAATTAACACCACCAGCGTCGATACTAATCACGCCGAACGCGATAAACATCTTCGCAGTGCGGATTTCCTCAATACCGCAAAATATCCACAGGCAACATTCACCTCCACCAGCGTGAAGAAAGACGGTGACGAACTGGATATTACCGGCGATCTGACGCTGAATGGTGTAACCAAACCCGTCACGCTGGAAGCGAAATTAATTGGTCAGGGCGACGACCCGTGGGGCGGTAAACGTGCAGGCTTTGAGGCCGAAGGCAAAATTAAGCTCAAAGACTTCAATATCAAGACAGATTTAGGTCCAGCTTCTCAGGAAGTGGATCTGATTATTTCAGTGGAAGGCGTACAGCAGAAGTAAGCGTGAAATGTTGCCGGATGACACGCATCCGGCAATGATATTTATTCTGTTGGATCAGGAATGCCCAGTGTTGTATTCAGACGTCCACGAGACTTATTAAAGATCTTATTGCCATTTTCACGTCCTGCCCGACGGCGTCGCTGTTCTTCTGGCGGTAACGCGCTTTCTTCGCAGCAAATCTCACTGCAACAACCTTTGTATTTTTCTGCACATACTGGACACTGAATAAACAGCAGGTGGCAGCCATCATTTTTACAGTTGGTATGGCTGTCGCACGGCGCACCGCACTGGTGGCAATGCGCGATAATCTCATCAGAGATACGTTCGCCCATCCGCTCGTCAAACACAAAATTTTTGCCAATAAAACGCACCGGTAAGCCCTGCTCGCGCGCCTTACGGGCGTATTCAATAATTCCGCCTTCGATATGCCAGACTTTATTGAATCCGTTATGTTTCATCCAGGCACTGGCCTTTTCACAACGAATGCCGCCGGTGCAGTACATAACGATTTTTTTATCTTTATGTTCCTGCATCATCTCGACTGCTTTTGGCAGCTGCTCACGGAAGGTATCTGCCGGAATTTCCAGCGCGTTTTCAAAGTGCCCCACTTCATACTCATAATGATTACGCATGTCGATAAACAGAGCATCGGGATCGTCAAGCATGGCGTTCACTTCTGCCGCCTGCAGATACTCACCAACATTGCTGGCATCAAAGTGAGGATCGTCAATACCGTCGGCTACGATGCGATCGCGCACCTTCATGCGCAGTACCCAGAAGGATTTCCCGTCATCATCCAACGCGATATTCAGGCGTAAGCCATCTAAAGCCGGGTCGAAGGCATAGAGCTGTGCGCGAAATGTTTCAACATTGCTCGCAGGTACACTGATTTGCGCGTTAATCCCCTCATGCGCCAGATACACTCGCCCAAAAATATTCAGCGCAGTAAACAGCTGATATAAAGCGTCACGGGTCGCTTTCGGATCGGCGATGTGGAAATACTTATAAAACGAAATGGTGGTGCGCGGTTCGCGCTCAGCCAACATTTTGGCTTTCAGCGCGTCGTTGGAAATGCGGTTGTGTAACACTGGCATGGTGTACGGTTCCTGCGAGATGGGAAAGTAAAAATCCGCGGCATGATATAGCAATTATCGATAATTAACATCCACACATTTTACGCTACATTTGCGCATTAAAAATTATTTATTATTTACAAGCGCGGTAATTTCGCCCAGTCTTCAGCCACAAATTTTGGTTGCGGGCGAAAAAATGCGACAATACATACAATTGCCCGAATAGGTTGAAAAACAGGATTGATATGACGAATCTACCCAAGTTCTCCACCGCACTGCTTCATCCGCGTTATTGGTTAACCTGGTTGGGTATTGGCGTACTTTGGTTAGTCGTGCAATTGCCCTACCCGGTTATCTACCGCCTCGGTTGTGGATTAGGAAAACTGGCGTTACGTTTTATGAAACGACGCGCAAAAATTGTGCATCGCAACCTGGAACTGTGCTTCCCGGAAATGAGCGAACAAGAACGCCGTGAAATGGTGGTGAAGAATTTCGAATCTGTTGGTATGGGGCTGATGGAAACCGGCATGGCGTGGTTCTGGCCGGACCGCCGAATCGCCCGCTGGACGGAAGTGATCGGCATGGAACACATTCGTGACGTGCAGGCGCAAAAACGCGGCATCCTGTTAGTTGGCATCCATTTTCTGACCCTGGAGCTGGGTGCGCGGCAGTTTGGTATGCAGGAGCCGGGCATTGGCGTTTACCGCCCGAACGATAATCCACTGATTGACTGGCTACAAACCTGGGGCCGTTTGCGCTCAAATAAATCGATGCTCGACCGCAAAGATTTAAAAGGCATGATTAAAGCCCTGAAAAAAGGCGAAGTGGTTTGGTACGCACCGGATCATGATTACGGCCCGCGCTCAAGCGTTTTCGTCCCGTTGTTTGCCGTTGAGCAGGCTGCGACCACAACCGGAACCTGGATGCTGGCACGGATGTCCGGCGCATGTCTGGTGCCCTTCGTTCCACGCCGTAAGCCAGATGGCAAAGGGTATCAGTTGATTATGCTACCGCCAGAGTGTTCTCCGCCGCTGGATGATGCCGAAACCACCGCCGCGTGGATGAACAAAGTGGTCGAAAAATGCATCATGATGGCACCAGAGCAGTATATGTGGTTACACCGTCGCTTTAAAACACGTCCGGAAGGCGTTCCTTCACGCTATTAAATCTCCCATGCCGGATGCTTGAGAATGGCATCCGGCATTCCCACAGCAAATCCTCCTGATTTAGCGATAAAAGCTCTCTGGATTGCGCCCCCTGGAAGTCGGGCGCATAATTAGTGTGCTTATCTTTTCTTCTTATGTTCACCGCGCCTGGCGCACCAACAGCGGATTGCTATGTCACCCTGTGAAAATGACACCCCTATAAACTGGAAACGAAACCTGATCGTCGCCTGGCTAGGCTGTTTTCTTACCGGTGCCGCCTTCAGCCTGGTAATGCCCTTCTTACCCCTCTACGTTGAGCAGCTTGGCGTTACGGGCCACTCCGCCTTGAATATGTGGTCCGGTATTGTCTTCAGCATTACATTTTTATTTTCGGCCATCGCCTCACCGTTTTGGGGTGGACTCGCCGACCGTAAAGGCCGAAAACTCATGCTATTACGCTCTGCCCTTGGGATGGGCATCGTGATGGTGTTGATGGGGCTGGCACAAAATATCTGGCAGTTTTTGATCCTGCGGGCGCTTCTTGGTTTACTTGGCGGATTTGTCCCCAACGCTAATGCTCTTATCGCCACACAAGTACCGCGTAATAAAAGCGGCTGGGCGCTGGGTACGCTCTCCACAGGCGGCGTTAGCGGCGCGTTGCTCGGCCCAATGGCTGGTGGTTTGCTTGCCGATAGCTACGGCTTACGTCCGGTATTCTTTATTACCGCCAGTGTGCTGATACTTTGCTTTTTCGTCACCCTGTTTTGCATCCGAGAAAAATTCCAGCCAGTCAGCAAAAAAGAGATGCTGCATATGCGGGAAGTGGTGACATCACTTAAAAACCCGAAACTGGTACTCAGCCTGTTTGTCACCACGTTAATCATCCAGGTGGCGACGGGTTCAATTGCCCCTATTCTGACGCTGTATGTCCGCGAACTGGCGGGTAACGTCAGTAATGTCGCCTTTATCAGCGGCATGATCGCCTCGGTGCCAGGCGTGGCTGCTCTGCTGAGTGCACCACGACTCGGCAAACTTGGCGATCGAATCGGCCCCGAAAAGATCCTGATTACAGCGTTGATCTTTTCTGTACTGCTGTTGATCCCAATGTCTTACGTTCAGACACCGTTACAACTTGGGATCTTACGCTTTTTGCTCGGTGCTGCCGATGGTGCACTACTCCCCGCCGTACAGACACTATTGGTTTACAACTCAAGCAACCAAATCGCCGGGCGTATTTTCAGCTATAACCAATCTTTTCGTGATATTGGCAACGTTACCGGGCCATTGATGGGAGCGGCGATTTCGGCGAACTACGGTTTCAGAGCGGTATTCCTCGTCACCGCTGGCGTAGTGTTATTCAACGCAGTCTATTCATGGAACAGTCTGCGCCGTCGTCGGATACCCCAGGTATCGAACTGATTTTTCGCCTTTCATACTTGCAAAAGCGGAGAATCAGCTATCCTTTTCCCTGAAACCTCATCAACTCAAAGGGAGAATCGTGATGACCATGTACGCAACGCTTGAAGAAGCCATTGACGCTGCACGCGAAGAATTTCTTGCAGACAACCCCGGCATCGACGCCGAAAATGCGAATGTGCAACAGTTCAATGCCCAAAAATACGTTTTGCAGGACGGCGACATCATGTGGCAAGTTGAGTTTTTTGCCGACGAAGGGGAAGAAGGTGAATGTTTACCTATGCTTAGCGGTGAAGCCGCGCAAAGTGTTTTTGATGGCGACTATGATGAGATAGAGATCCGCCAGGAGTGGCAGGAAGAGAATACATTACATGAATGGGACGAGGGGGAATTTCAGCTTGAGCCACCGCTGGATACGGAAGAAGGACGGGCAGCTGCTGATGAGTGGGATGAACGCTAATTACTCATACGAGCCATGATGAATGTCGATCGGCAGCAGTAAAGTATCAAAAACCAGGGAGAATGGCAGATCAAGGATCGTGACGTAACGCCAGGCGGAGTCACGCACATCCCATTGCACACCGGGATAATATTGGTTGCCATGCCCCTGCCCCGGTATAGTGCGACTAATGATGCTGCCACAGCCACACAGCAAGGTCACCATGATGCTCACCATAATTAAACGCATTTGATACCCCTTCCGTAAAAAAATACCGGCATAACGCCGGTATTTTTATTGGCTCGTTGTTTTTGCCTAATGCGGCGTGAACGCCTTATCCGACCTACAAAATCTTGCAAAATCAACACATTGCAGGAGCAATGTAGGCCTGATAAGCGTAGCGCATCAGGCAACTACGTTTTTATTGCGAAGCCCTATCCGGTTTACGCAATGCCAGTGGATTGAGCTTTATCCCTTCGTAATAACTCACCCATGAAGAATATCTCTCCGGGGAATTCCAGACGCGGAAATGCAAACGGGCCATCGTCACCGGATCGCTTAGCAGCACCAAACGGCGATCGCGATTCAGTTTCTCTGGCGTCTCGTTGAGCGCCTGTTCAACGTGGCGGTCACGGGCGATTTCCAGCACCTTACTGGCGCGGTGACGCGCCGTCGCCATGGCGGTTGCCAGAGCGTTAAATGAAGGGTTAAACACCGCATGCATAAAGCCATCGTCGAGGGAGCGTTGACGATTCATCTCGAGGAAACGATCGGTATCAAGCAGTACCTGCGGCGGTGAATACTCTTCCGGGATCAGGAACAGTTTCCAGCGTTTGGTTCGCAGACCAACGGTGGCACGGCTGGAAATCACCGAAACAAACGGTGACAAGATCAACGAGAAGACAATCGGTGCCAGCCAGAACAGGAAACGCAGATCCAGCCACGCCATACCAACCGCCCACACTAACCCCAGCAGCAGCTGAGAGCCGTGGCGTTTGAATGCTTCGCCCCAGGAAGTGGAGTCATCATCACGCTGCGGTGAATTCCACACCACTTCCCAGCCAAGGAACGCGCTGACGACGAAGACCGTATGGAACAGCATGCGTACCGGAGCCAACAGCACGGAAAACAGCACTTCCAGCAGCAACGATAATGTAACGCGCCAGAAGCCGCCGTATTCTTTCGTTCCTTTGCACCAGATAAGCAAAATGCTCAATAACTTCGGCAGGAACAACAGCACCATGGTCGAAGCAAAAAGTGCAATCGCCAGCTCAGGACGCCACTGCGGCCACACCGGGAATAACTGCCGTGGTTGCAGGAAGTATTGCGGTTCGGTCAACGCATGCACTACCTGCAATGCAGTAGAGAGCGCGAGGAACATAAACCACAGCGGCGCGGAGAGATAAGACATCACGCCCGTCAGGAATACCGCACGGTGAACCGGGTGCATACCCTTAACCAGGAACAGACGGAAGTTCATCAGGTTACCGTGGCACCAGCGGCGGTCACGTTTTAGCTCATCAAGCAAGTTAGGCGGCAATTCTTCATAAGAACCCGGGAGATCGTAAGCAATCCACACCCCCCAACCTGCACGGCGCATCAACGCCGCTTCCACGAAGTCGTGCGAAAGGATTGAACCGGCAAAGGAACCTTCTCCCGGCAACGGCGCCAGCGCGCAGTGCTCGATAAACGGTTTCACGCGGATAATCGCGTTATGCCCCCAGTAGTGCGACTCACCGAGTTGCCAGAAGTGCAAACCGGCAGTGAACAGTGGCCCATACACACGAGTTGCAAACTGCTGACAGCGCGCATACAGCGTATCCATACCGGACGCTTTCGGTGACGACTGAATGATCCCGGCGTTCGGGTTAGCTTCCATCAGGCGCACCAGGCCGCACAAACAATCACCGGTCATTACCGAGTCAGCATCCAGCACCACCATGTAGCTGTACTGGCTGCCCCAGCGACGGCAGAAGTCATCGATATTACCGCTTTTACGCTTCACGCGACGACGGCGGCGGCGATAGAAAATCTGACCTTCGCCACCGACTTCAGCGATCAGCTCCATCCACGCTTTTTGCTCTGCGACGCAGATATCCGGGTTGTAACTATCACTCAGAATGTAGACATCAAAGTGTTTGGCATTCCCGGTGGCTTTTACTGATTCCCACGTTGCACGCAGGCCAGCAAAAACACGGTTCACGTCTTCGTTACAGATAGGCATGATCAACGCCGTGCGATGCTCCGGGTTTAATGGTTCATCGCCAACTGTCGACGCAGATATACTGTATTTATCGCGACCAATAAGCAGTTGCAGGAAGCCCATCAACGCCGTCCAGAATCCGGCGGACACCCAACAGAACAGCACCGCAAAGAGGATCAGGATACCGGTTTGCAGCATATAAGGCAGAAGCTGCATAAAGGAAACCCACAGATCCTGACCAACCATATCCATAGGATTAATCAGCGCCCACCCCTGATATGGAAGAATGGTCTTCATATACCAGGTCGCGACAACAGTTTGCGCGAGCGTCAGGATTAACAGAATGTAACGGCGGATGGTGCCGACGGTACGCCACTTTTGCTCGCTCTCCTGCTCTTCTTTGGTCAAACGAGCCAGATAGCGCGGCGTGACATCGCGTCCACGCAGACGATCCCAGAAACGGCCTACCGGGTTGGTACGCCACGGGTCGGGAAACATCGAGGAGCGTTTTGCTTCTGGCATCGCCTTAAGCTGATCGCGCCCTTCATCGTCTTTAATTAACTGTCCATCAGCAAGTGAATCTGGCCAGGCTTGTTCCAGACGCGCCTTTACCGAGCCTTGCGGGGAGTCATCCTCCCGCGCCCAGGTGCGGTGTTCGGCATCCAGCGCCTGATGAACGGCGCGGATATCAGTCTTCGGCAATGCCGCTTTCTCGCTTGCGGCGATGGGCATTGCGTCAATGTACTCAGTTGTCTTATTCATTGGCAGGTAACTGGTAGCTCCAGGTTTCACTCAACGTCTGATCGGCATTCACCAGCGCAGCACGCATTTCAGTGGTTTTCTTGGCATCTTTCACTTTCACACGCATCACCAGACGCCAGCCTTTGGTAACCGGGTTATAGCGCACCGAGCTCTCAACTATCTCACCATTATCACCAATGCTGGTTTGCGCTGTGACCGGGGTATCCTCTGGCAGTTTTTTCATCTCTGCGCCGGTAAAATCGACCACAAAGGCGATAGTACCGTCAGGCTGGCGAATCAGGTTCGACTGCTTCACATCCCCCGTTGAACGACGCGTTTGTTGCACCCATGCGTTATCTGGTGCATGCAGTTTGTCTTCATCACGGCTAAAGGTGATGGTGTATTTAAAGTTCATCTCTTTACCCGGCTCCGGCAGCTGATCCGGCGTCCAGTAAGCGACGATGTTATCGTTGGTTTCATCGTTGGTTGGAATTTCCACCAGCTCAACGCTGCCTTTGCCCCACTCCCCTTTCGGAGTCACCCATGCGCTTGGACGGAGGTCGTAACGATCATCGAGATCTTCGAAGCGGGAGAAATCACGACCGCGCTGCAACAGACCGAAGCCTTGCGGATTTTCCATCGAGAAGCTGCTGACCGCTAAATGTTTCGGGTTATTCAACGGACGCCAGATCCACTCACCATTACCGGCATGGATAGAGAGACCGTTAGAGTCGTGCAACTCCGGGCGATAGTTATTTGCAGGCGAAGGTTGGTTCGGCCCAAACAGGAACATACTGGTTAATGGTGCAACCCCCAGTTTGCCGACTTTATCGCGCAGATAGATTTTCGACTGCACATCCACAACCGTGTCACGCCCTGGCATAACCACGAATTTGTAAGCACCTGTCGCACGCGGCGAGTCAAGCAATGCATAAATGGTTAAACGTTTATCAGTCGGTTTTGGACGCTCGATCCAGAACTCTTTGAAACGTGGAAATTCTTCACCCGATGGCAAGGCGGTATCAATTGCCAGGCCGCGGGCAGAAAGGCCATAAACCTGACCTGCGCCAATCACGCGGAAATAGCTGGCCCCGAGCATGCTGACGATTTCATCGTTTTTATCTTTGCTGTTGATCGGGTAAAGCACTTTAAAACCGGCAAAACCAAGGTCTTTTACCGTGTCTTTATCATGCTGAACATCGCCGAAAGTGAAATAATCCGGGCTGTATTTGATTCGTTTGACTGCGGTGGCAGTCACTTCATTTATTTTGACCGGGGTATCGAAGTACATACCCTGATGGTAGAACTCGAGTTTGAATGGGGTCTTCAGATTGTTCCAGTACGCTTTGTCATGATTAAACTGGATCTGCTGATAGTCCGCGTATTTCATGTCGCGGAAAACGGAGGGCAAGTTGCTTTTAGGCGCCTCATAGCCTTTCCCGGCTAAGGATTGAGCTTGCTTTGCGACATCATCAATACTGAAAGCCCAGCTTGAAGATGTATACAGGGTTAACATTACTGCAGCACTCAACCAACGCATTTTCATCATTTGTAGTTTATGTTTCATAATTAGTAAGCACTTCCCCCTTTGTGTGCTTATATCGATCCGATCTATTTTAATGGATAACCAGCCATTCCGACAACAGAATCCCGGTATCGTTCAGCACGCTGGCTCATGGATTAAGCACCTGATTGCAACCGTTTTCACTTTCCGTGCTTCTCCTAAAGACAGAAGCATCGACTTCGTGTAGGGTTTGCCAGCAAATTTATTTATCAACCGTCTTACAGACGCTTCCATTCTGGTTAGTGGTAGCGATGATGCTATGCATAAAAACCTTGAAGCCTGCGTCTGGCGCGGTCAGGTCGGTGTCGCTATGGCAACAAGCCTAAAGGCATAACCCGACAGGGATAAGACGAAAAATCCGAGATTAGTTAACCATATATGAATCCAGTACCCGCGCAACGTGAATATTTCCTCGACTCCATCCGCGCCTGGCTGATGTTGTTAGGGATCCCTTTTCATATTTCTTTAATCTATTCGAGCCATACATGGCATGTGAATAGCGCCGAACCGTCATTGTGGCTGACCCTTTTTAATGACTTCATCCACTCGTTCCGCATGCAGGTATTTTTCGTTATATCCGGGTACTTTTCCTACATGCTTTTTTTACGCTATCCCTTGAAAAAATGGTGGAAAGTACGTGTCGAACGTGTAGGGATCCCGATGTTAACAGCCATCCCCTTACTGACATTGCCGCAATTTATTATGCTGCAATATGTCAAAGGGAAAGCAGGAAGTTGGCCTGGGCTGTCATTGTATGACAAATATAATACGTTGGCCTGGGAATTAATTTCACACCTGTGGTTTTTACTGGTGTTAGTGGTCATGACGACGCTGTGTGTATGGATATTTAAACGCATCAGAAATAATTTAGAAAATTCTGATAAAACGAATAAAAAATTCTCGATGGTAAAACTATCGGTGATTTTTTTGTGCCTCGGCATCGGCTATGCGGTAATAAGAAGAACGATTTTTATTGTGTATCCGCCCATTCTGAGTAACGGCATGTTCAATTTTATTGTGATGCAAACGCTATTTTATTTGCCGTTCTTTATCCTCGGCGCACTGGCTTTCATTTTCCCTCATCTAAAAGCTTTGTTTACCACGCCGTCTCGTGGCTGTACTCTCGCAGCAGCATTGGCATTTGTCGCTTACTTACTCAACCAGCGCTACGGCAGTGGCGATGCCTGGATGTACGAAACCGAGTCGGTGATCACGATGGTCCTCGGTCTATGGATGGTGAATGTGGTCTTCTCCTTTGGCCACCGTTTGCTTAATTTCCAGTCGGCGCGGGTGACTTACTTTGTTAACGCATCGCTGTTTATCTATCTGGTTCATCACCCGTTAACGCTGTTTTTCGGCGCGTACATTACCCCGCACATCACCTCTAACTGGCTTGGTTTTCTCTGTGGACTGATATTCGTGGTAGGGATTGCGATAATTCTGTATGAAATTCATTTACGCATCCCGTTACTGAAGTTTTTGTTCTCTGGTAAACCGGTTGTTAAGCGTGAGAACGATAAAGCACCAGCCCGTTAAGCCGCGTTTACAATAACCATTCCACAGGCAATATCGACGCCAGTCTGACCATAACCCGCTTCCAGAAACTGGTAGCGGGTTCTTTTTTGAGAACAATTTCTTTCTTTGCATGACGATCAACCCAGTTGATCCGCCCCCACCTGTCCAGACGGAGCTGCCAGGCCGCATCATACTGGCTCTGAATAAAGCGTTTATCAATTAACTGTGCCAGCGTTTCGCTCTCTATCACGAACCCCATTTCAGTATTGAGCAATGTCGAACGTGGATCGAAATTGAAAGAGCCAATAAACACCGTTTTACCATCGATGCTAAAGGTTTTAGCATGCAGGCTGGCACCGGAATTACCGGTTATGCCGCGATCGTGTAACGTACTACTTTGTTCACGCGTCGGCTTGAGTTCATATAATTCCACGCCGTAGCGGAGCAATTTTTTGCGCCAGCGCGCGTATCCGGCATGGACGACAGCAACATCGTTAGCGGCAAGAGAATTGGTTAGGATCGCAATCTTTACCCCTTTTCTCACCATCCGTAAGAGTTGCGCCACACCTGCGCGTGTCGGTACAAAATAGGAAGAGATAATATCGATGCGTTCACTGGGTGAGCCCATGATATCGAACAGGCGCTGCGGTAACAGTGAATGCCGTTTTGCCTTGCCTTCCCCTTTCGCCGGATCATCACTTAATAAACGTGTTTTCGCCCAGATAAGCGGCAACGTTCCCTCAACCAGATGATTTATAAACGGGCTGGATTCCATTTTGCGTAAATAACGATGCGTCATGGCATCGTCATGCCAGGAGGCGGGTAACTCGATGCGATCCGCCATTTCACCTTCCGGGACATCCAGCACCTGCTGTAAGGGTGAAACCGATTTACAATACCAGTAGCGGGCGAAATCATCGGCAACGTCCTCTACAACTGGTCCTATTGCCATGACATCTAAATCCGAAAAAAGTGGCTCTTCCCCTGCACCAAAATAGGCATCACCAATATTTCGCCCCCCTACCAGCGTCACCACGCCATCGACAGTGAAACTTTTATTGTGCATACGGCGATTGAGACGGGAAAAGTCGGTGATATAACCAAGCGGACGTAGCAGTCGAAACGAAAAAGGATTAAAAAGCCGGACTTCAATGCGGGGATGACTGTCAAGCAAGCGTAAAATGTCGTCAAGTCCGGGTGTATTGTTGTCGTCCAGCAACAAACGGACGCGAACTCCACGCTTTGCTGCGGCTAACAGGGCGGAAAACAGTAACCGACCCGACATATCGTCCTGCCAGATGTAATACTGAACATCCAGCGTATGCTCTGCCATTTCGGCCAGACGATACCGGGCGGCAAACGCATCCAGACTTTTCTCCAGAGGGAAAAGGCCACACTGACCGGGATGTTGCGAACACAGTGGCAGCACCGCGCTCGCCAGCCGGGGCAAATCATTCATCTCCTTGTTGGGTAAGGAGTCTTTCGTAGAGGTGGGCGTTTTCTTCATCATAACAGACAAAGTATACCTGTTCGGGTAAAGCGTGACGGGTAATAAATTCTGAAACGGTTTTTACTGCGATTTCAGCCGCTGCCGCACGAGGGTAACCATAAACCCCAGTACTAATTGCAGGAAAAGCCACTGACGTATAGCTGTTTGCCGCCACCAGTCGTAGGCTATTGAGATAGGCATCCTGCAAAAGCTGGTCTTCGTTTTGTTCACCACCACGCCAGACTGGCCCGACGGTGTGCACTACGGCTTTCGCGGGAAGATCGCCTGCAAGCGTAATAACGGCATGCCCCGTAGGGCAATCGCCCTGCTGTTGCCTGACTTTTAAACAGGCATCCAGAAGGGCCGGACCCGCTGCGCGATGAATGGCTCCATCGACGCCGCCGCCTCCCATTAATGACGGATTAGCCGCATTCACAATCACATCAACGGCCAGTTTGGTAATATCACCCTGCACAACATGAATACGCGTTTTCATAACGCCTCCTTACACCTTCTTGTTTCTTAAGTGTACAGCAGGCTTTTTGGTTAAATCGCATTTTTCTGCTCAGCAAGGTGAGTTGTTCAGAAACTTAGTTATATTCGATGTTCATTACAGCCAGCTTTTTCTGTTTATCAAGATACTGCACTTTTACTGAGGCTATTTGCGCGTTTTTGACATTGCCGCTCATTAACGCTTTGCTGGAATAGGTTCTGCCCGGAACAGAGCCATTCTGTGGGCAGTTCATTTCTACGGGTGATGACTGGGTGCTGACGTCACATGCCGGTTCCACAATTTGGCCATAAAAATGGATCACGCCCCCTTGCGCGGTGCTTCCTGCGATGGCAATAAAAGGAAAAAACAAACTGCCGAGCATAAGAGAGTTTAAAAAAGGTCTGAACATTTATTCTATTTCCTCAATGATTAGTCATCCTTGAGGGTTGTGTTATCCATACTTTCAGGTTGGCTGATCCGCAGCAGACCATTCTCTCCAGATTCATTTTATGCTCGATATTTCAACAAATTAAGACTTTTCTGAAGAGGGCGGCCATTGTTGTGATAAATGAAGTGACTGTCCATCAGAAACAGTAACAACTATTTTCACCCGATCGTCCGGGGAAATATTTAAACTCAACTTCGTCAAAGCAATGGGTTGATTAGCAGGCAATGAGAGGGTCTTTTCTTGCTTCGTCTGACTTTGCCCTGAACTGCCTTCGCGCAGGGACAATATTTGTACTCTGCACAGACAAGATTGAGTAAGAGTGACTTCAGGAATAATGGTGTACATATCCCCTTGCTGGGTCGTATTAAAGGTTATCTGACTGGAAAGTGCCGCAAGGAGTAATAACGCATTCATATTCTTCTCCCGAAAAAAAACAGGGCTTGCGCCCTGTTTCTTTAATACAGTGGATGTATTAGTACTGATGAGCGGTCGCGTTGTTACCAAAGCCAACCTGAGTGACGTTAACGCTGGAGTTAGATGCAGTCTGGTCAACAGCAGCACCGTTACCGCCACCGAACTGTTTAACAGTCATAGTAGAATCTTTACCATTCCACTGATCAAGAGTGGCGCTGTTACCGAAGCCACGCTGAGTCAGATCGATTGAGCTGTCATCTGAGCCCTGACCAACATCTGCACCGTTACCGCCACCGTGCTGGGTAATAGTCAAGTCAGAGTTACGGGCATCAGTTTGCAGAGCAAGTGCAGAGTTACCACCACCGTACTGGTAAATATTCAGCTCTGAATTTGGGCCGCTATTATTACCGCCACCGCCATGGTGACCACCACCGCCATACTGAGGAATAGAACCTGCCAGAGCGCTACCAGAGAATACGATTGCTGCAATTGCTGCTACTTTTAAAAGTTTCATGTAAAACCCCCATCGGATTGATTTAAAAGTCGAATGGAAATTAACGTTGTGTCACGCGAATAGCCATTTGCGACTGTCTCTGCACTACAATTGCCGTTTTTTGAGTACCATACTGTGTAATATTTGCTTTATTACCAGAACCTTTCTGGATAATCATCGCAGTATTACCATAAGCACCTTGCGAAATACTGGCATCGTTGGCATTGCCCGCCTGATCAATATATGCAAGGTTATAATCTCCTGTCTGGTCAATCTTTGCCCGGTTGCTACTACCTTCTTGCGCAACAACCGCCAAAAGTTTTGAGCCTCCCTGCCGTAACTGAGCACTATTATTAGTCCCAGCTTGACCAATTATGGCTGCCTGATTAAATGAAGACTTACTCAATTCATTTACCGCGAAGTTATATTCTGAATTAGCTAAATCATAACCTGCTGCGGCTGCAATCCCAGGCGCACCCAGTATTGTTAACATCATAAATAACAATTTGTTTTTCATGTTGTCACCCTGGACCTGGTCGTACATTTAAGAAATTAAATCATTTCAACTTGGTTGTTAACGCAACCTGTATTTTGTTAACGCCGCGTTACGATGGAAAGTATGTCTGCGGAAATATTTTTAATAACTCACCCGCGCGTTGTATTTTTCTTTTTTTGTTCATACCAAAGTATTAAAACCCACGTAAATACGCTGTTATCTACGCAAAAAAAATATTTTGTTTTCTTTTAAATTTCGGTTTTCCGCAATCAAAAATCACCAGACAGTCATTCTTCTTGCCCGTCGCTGATTGCTGCGATATGTCTTGCGCACAAGCCGTGACAAACCTCGTCTTTTTGCAGTAAAAAATTGTCCACGGAGGTGTGTAGAAAAAACAAGAACGTTTTACATGACGAAAGGACTACACCGAAATATTTTTTATATGCATTATTAGCAAGTTAGCACCATTTGTATGATTTTTTAAAATTGTGCAAGAAAAACCAAATGTACAACTTTTCTATCATTTCTAAACTTAATAAAACCTTAAGATTAACATTTTAATATAACGAGTTACATTTAGTTACATGTTTAACACTTGATTTAAGATTTGTAATGGCTAGATTGAAATCAGATGTAATCCATTAGTTTTATATTTTACCCATTTAGGGCTGATTTATTACTACACACAGCAGTGCAACATCTGTCAGTACTTCTGGTGCTTCTATTTTAGAGGCAGCTGTCAGGTGTGCGATCAATAAAAAAAGCGGGGTTTCATCATGTTTAATGAAGTCCATAGTATCCATGGTCATACATTATTGTTGATCACTAAACCTTCTTTGCAGGCGACAGCTCTCTTGCAGCACCTTAAACAATCGCTGGCAATTACAGGAAAATTACATAATATTCAACGTTCTCTGGACGATATATCTTCAGGTTCTATTATTCTTCTGGATATGATGGAAGCGGATAAAAAGCTTATCCATTATTGGCAGGATACTTTGAGCAGGAAAAACAACAATATCAAAATATTGTTGCTAAATACGCCTGAAGATTACCCGTACCGCGACATTGAAAACTGGCCTCATATCAACGGCGTTTTTTATGCCATGGAGGATCAAGAACGTGTTGTCAATGGGTTGCAAGGCGTCCTGCGCGGCGAATGCTACTTTACGCAAAAGCTTGCCAGTTACCTGATTACGCATTCAGGTAACTATCGTTATAACAGCACAGAATCAGCCCTCCTTACTCATCGGGAAAAAGAGATCCTGAATAAGCTGCGTATCGGCGCGTCTAATAACGAGATCGCTCGTTCGTTGTTCATCAGCGAAAATACGGTTAAAACGCATCTTTATAATCTTTTCAAGAAGATAGCCGTAAAAAACCGGACTCAAGCGGTTTCCTGGGCAAACGATAACCTCAGGCGATAAAGCCATGAAACGTTATTTACGCTGGATTGTGGCGGCAGAATTCCTGTTCGCCGCAGGGAATCTTCACGCCGTTGAGGTAGAAGTCCCGGGCTTGTTAACTGACCATACTGTTTCATCTATTGGCCATGATTTTTACCGAGCCTTTAGTGATAAATGGGAAAGTGACTATACGGGTAACTTAACGATTAATGAAAGGCCCAGTGCACGATGGGGAAGTTGGATCACAATAACGGTCAATCAGGACGTTATTTTCCAGACTTTTTTATTCCCGTTGAAAAGAGACTTCGAAAAAACTGTCGTCTTTGCACTGATTCAAACTGAAGAAGCACTAAATCGTCGCCAGATAAATCAGGCGTTATTGAGTACGGGCGATTTGGCGCATGATGAATTCTAAATAAAAAATTGTTCGGAGGCTGCAATGCGTGTCAAACATGCAGTAGTTCTACTCATGCTTATTTCGCCTTTAAGTTGGGCTGGAACCATGACTTTCCAGTTCCGTAATCCAAACTTTGGTGGTAACCCAAATAACGGTGCTTTTTTATTAAATAGCGCCCAGGCACAAAACTCTTATAAAGATCCGAGCTATAACGATGACTTTGGTATTGAAACGCCATCAGCGTTAGATAACTTTACCCAGGCCATCCAGTCACAAATTTTAGGTGGGCTACTGTCGAATATTAATACCGGTAAACCGGGCCGCATGGTGACCAACGATTATATTGTCGATATCGCTAACCGCGATGGTCAATTGCAGTTGAATGTGACGGATCGCAAAACCGGACAAACCTCGACCATCCAGGTTTCGGGTTTACAAAATAACTCAACCGATTTTTAAGCCCCAGCTTCATAAGGAAAATAATCATGCAGCGCTTATTTCTTTTGGTTGCCGTCATGTTACTGAGCGGATGCTTAACCGCCCCGCCTAAAGAAGCCGCCAGACCGACATTAATGCCTCGTGCTCAGAGCTACAAAGATTTGACCCATCTGCCAGCGCCGACGGGTAAGATCTTTGTTTCGGTATACAACATTCAGGACGAAACCGGGCAATTTAAACCCTACCCGGCAAGTAACTTCTCCACTGCTGTTCCGCAAAGCGCCACGGCAATGCTGGTCACGGCATTGAAAGATTCTCGCTGGTTTATACCGCTGGAGCGCCAGGGCTTACAAAACCTGCTTAACGAGCGCAAGATTATTCGTGCAGCACAAGAAAACGGCACGGTTGCCATTAATAACCGAATCCCGCTGCAATCTTTAACGGCGGCAAATATCATGGTTGAAGGTTCGATTATCGGTTATGAAAGCAACGTTAAATCGGGCGGTGTTGGGGCAAGATATTTTGGGATCGGTGCAGACACGCAATACCAGCTCGATCAGATTGCCGTGAACCTGCGTGTCGTCAATGTGAGTACCGGTGAGATCCTCTCCTCGGTGAACACCAGTAAGACGATACTTTCCTATGAAGTTCAGGCGGGGGTCTTCCGCTTTATTGACTACCAGCGCTTGCTGGAAGGGGAAGTAGGTTACACCTCGAACGAACCCGTTATGCTGTGCCTTATGTCGGCTATCGAAACAGGCGTCATTTTCCTGATTAATGATGGTATCGACCGCGGTCTTTGGGATTTGCAGAACAAAGCAGAACGGCAGAATGACATTCTGGTGAAATACCGCCATATGTCGGTTCCACCGGAATCCTGATAGATAAAAATGCCGGAATTATCATCCGGCATTTTACTGTTCAAGCGAAAGCGTGAGTGCCCCTCACGCTTTATTTTTGATTTGCTGCTCACGGTGAGCCGTCTTTGCACTACGCGCCGCCAGCCACAAGCCGCTGTTTTTCATTGCGTAACCAAATACCAGTCCAAGCGCCAGCGAAGGTAACACCAGTTTCCAGTCACCCTGCCCGGCAAACGTCGCGCATGCGCCTATAAACGTCCCCGGAACAAATGAAAGCAGCAGCTGTTTCGCCTGAATACACATCAGAAACGCGACAATACCGGTTATGACATAACCGAGAATTTCCAGATGTGGTGCCAGTGCACTACCGTAAATAATGACCATCGCCCACACCACGCCACTAAGCAGGGTTGCAGCGGAGATCGCCAGCCCTTTCAGCCCACCTTGCGGGCAGGCAAAGTAGGCCGTACAGCCCAGGAAGCCCGCCCAGCTTAGTAAGCCCAGGGAAACAGCCACCCATCCCCAGATACCGGAGAGAATGCCTGTTGTGATTGCAATAGAGAGAAGTATGTTCATGCCGCGCATGATAGCAGAAAACGCGGCCATGAATGAGATCGAGCACACATTTTATGCAACAACAAATTATCTGTTGCAGTTATGAGTGATGGAGATCACATTTACTCTTCAGAATCTTCTTCCAGCTCGTCCCACATTGCACTAATAGCATCGCGGGTTAGCGGTGCCATGGTGCGCCAGAAAGGCGTAGTTGCATGGGCCTCCACTTTGCCAAGGAACGCACCACACCAGGGTAACAGATACTCACTGAACAGTGTTTCCAGTGCTTCGCTCTCATCTTCCGTTGACTGATCTTCCAGCCAGGAAGCCGCGAGCAGCAATGTACCGATGTGATCGGCTGGCGTATCCGCTAATGGCATCCCTCGTTCGGAAAGAAAAGCGCGCACTTCCGCTTCCGTCGCGCCCTCAACCCATGCGCTACGATATGGCGGCACAGCACATTCATCGCCGATAAACAACGCATTGTATTCGGCAGAGACTTGCGCCATATCACAGCTTTTCTGTAAACGTGTCAGTAACTCATCCTGCTCCAGTGGCCAGTTCGCAGCCAGTTTCCCCTCACGAATCAGGGTAAACAGCGGCACCAGTAAAGGATCTTGCGGTTGGCGGTAATAGAGCGAACCCAGCACACGACAGAGGATAGAAAACTCGTTCATTAATATATTTCCATGACTAGTAATTAAAGGTCTGCAAATTCCGCAATCGGTGCCATACCACGAGATTCAAGGAAGTTCAGTAAGCGGCGCGGAGAAACATTCAAAATGCGCTCTGGCGGAAAATCTACCGCGTCGAGGATTTTAAGACACTCTTCAAATTCACCCATGGTAAACGCGGTGTGAGAATCCGAGCCTAATGCCACCCAACCTCCAGCGTCACGTACCGCTGCGGCTACCGCACGACAGTTGTCTTCACTGCCCTTACGTGAGTGTAAAAATGAGGAATTATTGATTTCCAGCGCCACCTGATGTTTCGCAGCTGCTTCAGCAACGGCTTTAACATCTATTTCATATTTCGGATTTCCGGGATGGCTTATTATATGCACATTGCCGCTGGCGATAGTGGCGATCATCGCTTGCGTATTGGTCGCTTTGTCATGCGGCGCAAACACCGGCTCATGAAAACCGGCAATAATCAGATCCAGCGAATCAAACATTTTGCCGCTGCAGTCAATTTCACCATCAACATTTTTAATGTTAGCTTCGATGCCGCGCAGGATCCCTACCCCATCAACCACTCGCGGCCAGATACGCATGTTAATGAAGTGCCAGTGATGCGGCGCATCTTCCATATCCGGGCCATGATCGGTGATCGCAAAAAGTTTAATGCCCTTTTGTTTGGCCTGGGCAATGTAATCACTCAATGTGCTATATGCATGCGTGCTGGCAACGGTATGCATATGAAGGTCGACGGGATACATAACTCTCTCCTGTATTCAATTCCCGCCAAGGATAGCAGGAAACCTGATGCTTTATTAGTAGCCGCGTGCGCGGTCGACTTGCCCGCAGACCCTCTCCCCTTTTTCGAGCTGGGCAATGGTGCGCGAAATGTAATCCACAGCTTCAGCGGGACGGGTAATCGCGGCGACATGTGGTGTTATCGTCACGCGTGGATGTTGCCAGAGCGGACTTTCTGGCGGTAAGGGTTCGCGATTAAAAACATCCAGCATTGCGCCTTTAACTTTGCCGCTATCCAGCGCCGCGAGCAGATCATCTTCCACGACATGAACACCACGCGCCAGGTTGAGGAGATACGCGCCATCCGGTAATTTTTCGAGTAATTGTTGATTAATAATGCCGACGGTTTCAGGCGTATTCGGTAACAAATTAATCAATACCCGACATTGGCTCAGAAATGCAGAGAGTTCTTCCCGTCCGGCAAAGCTTTGCACGCCAGGCCACGATTTACGGGTTCGACTCCAGCAACGCAGCGGGAAGCGCCAGGTTTGCAGACTCTGTGCAACTTTACTGCCCAGTACGCCTGCACCCAAAATGCCGATGGTAAAATCTTCCCGATGATATTCAGGCAGCGGTTGCCAATGCGAACTATTTTGCTGGATGCGGTAATCGTCAAAACGTCGAAACCAATGCAGCACCTGACTGACAGCATATTCCTGCATTTGCTCGCCCATACCGGTATCTTCCAGGCGAAAAAGTGGAACAGAAGGCTTCAGCATTTCAGGGTGTGCCTGTAGCTTGCTCAAAATAGAATCAACACCGGCCCCGAGTGCGAACACCGCTTTAAGATCGCGCCCTGCCAGCATTTCAACTGGAGGATGCCAGACTAAAGCATAATCAGCAGAGTCATTATCTCCGCTTTTCCATGCTCTGACTCTTGCCTGAGGAATAGCTTTGCGCAGTGCCTCAATCCACCATTGGGTATCGAACGTTGGGTGATAAAAGATGATATCCATACTGACTCCCGAAAAGCGTTGCGCGAAATTTATTCGCACTTATCGTTATGATCTACAAAGGCCACCAGCATAACAAATCCGTGGTCGGTGGCAAAAAAAGCAGATTTCGCTTATTAAAACTGCATATTGATTGAAGTTTGAATAAACGCGCGATTTTTTAAAAAAGTTTGTTGACCTCAGGTCATGATTTCCCTAAATTAGCGCCCGTTCCAGCAAGACAGGAACGACAATTTGGTGAGGTGTCCGAGTGGCTGAAGGAGCACGCCTGGAAAGTGTGTATACGGCAACGTATCGGGGGTTCGAATCCCCCCCTCACCGCCAGATTATAAGCGCATGTTATTGTTTAACATGCGCTTTTTTATTTTCCCTTCCAGACAGTATGCCATCGGGTATGCCATCTGAAACCGGTTTATATGCCCCGCGATCATATCTTATCGGACAATTTCCGATCTTTGAGCATACTGGCAAAGCTATACTGCCAGCATATCAGGATAGTGTTTTGCGATAATATCATTCAGTCTGTCAACCAGTTCTGGTTTTCTGAACGTGATATGCGCGGAGCCCTTCTTAAAGTATCTGATGCTGAACATCTCATCTTCATAGCTCTCTTTACCCTGAACAGACTGAATGTGATCATCCAGACGAAGGGTGATGTTTCCCCGGTTGTCGGGGATTGGTTTACCGCTGAACAGGTGCAACATTCTTTCCAGAT
Organism: Escherichia sp. 94.0001; assembly: GCF_013369155.2. Classification (NCBI taxonomy): domain Bacteria; kingdom Pseudomonadati; phylum Pseudomonadota; class Gammaproteobacteria; order Enterobacterales; family Enterobacteriaceae; genus Escherichia; species Escherichia sp. 94.0001. The sequence continues at coordinate 88,792 of NZ_JABWMS020000014.1, forward strand.
CGGCGAGTCGGTCAGCCTGTTGTCCGGTGATAAGATGAAATCCCCACCGGTCCCATCTCACCAGATTGTTGACGATAATTTTACTGCCAAATTTACAGGGGCAATTGGTTTTGTAATTCCAGTTCAGCCCTCTGAAGACGTTGATCACCCCTCGCTCAAACACCTCATCCTTATTCTGGTGCAGTTGTTCAAATGTGCTCAGAATGTTCGCTTCGCTGATTTCCGGAAAATTATCGTACTCCAGTGACCGGTACCATGTATCACGGGCCTGCGTATCCATTAATGACAGCATCCCGGAACGTTGCATCAGGTCACGCCAGATTTCGCGATCAAGATTCCGGGTAATGGCTTTCATTGCTGTTTCGGGTTTCTCCATCAGCCAGCAGCCGCAGCGAAAATCCTGTTTCATGGCCCAGTCCGGGGCAGTTTTACCTCCGATGCTTTCCGTCAGCACCGAGATTTCAGCCAGTTGTCGGATAAGTGTGTCGATTTGCAACAGTGTACTCTTTCGTACAGCCAGAATGTGGCGAATGCTGGTTGAGCAGATAACGTCCGTATGCCCGTTGACCACTTCCGGACGGGAGATTGTGATATCTGACATAATCGATATTCCTTTTTGCAGATAAATGAAAACGCCAGCCCTGTGCAGGCTGGCGTCAGAGGAATGAAGTCTGGTGAGTGAGCTTCACCGGTTCTGGTGCAGAAGCTGCAGATGACGCAGGGTACGGACATCCTCCCGGGCCTGTTCGATACAGGGCAACAGTGCTGCTGAATCCGTTTTATCCTCATCGTTGTCAAAGATAATTCCCGATCCGCAGTCGATATTGTCCTGCAGCCACGCAATCAGAATATCCAGCGCTGTTTCCGTGGTTAATGATTTCATGTTGTTTCTGGTTACCAGTCGAAAGTGGGTAAACCCGGCAGGCATTCAGCGCTGGCATCCAGATGAATGAGACTGACGCCATAACGCCGGATGAGTGTGACGACCAGACGACGGAACGTTTTTGACAGCCCCAGGCGTTTAAGCCGCAGAACCGGGTATGACCACGCATCGGTACGTAACAGATATCCGCTACCTGTAAAATGAATCCATTCTGATTCACCGAAGTCACTGGTCTGGTGTGACAGCGAGTACAACCAGGCGTTGTCCGTTTCCGTGATATGTGCGGTACTGCAGCGTATGCCGGTAAGGGTAGCAAATGGTGGCGTGCATTCTGCTGAGGTCTGGTCAGATTCATCAACAACACGAAGGGAGTAGCCGTTATCGCAGACCATGTTAATCAGTTCAGCGAGCTCAATACCATCGACGTCAACGACAATGCGCCCCATGTTCAGTGCCTGTACGTTAACGCTGTCGGCTTCCAGTGTCAGGGCCAGTTTCATCATTTCGCCTCCGGATACTTACCCAAGGTAATGTTATTTACCGTTCTGTAATTGTCGCGGGTCATCAGGCCGGTCGCCCGGCGAGCCCGGAGGATATCAATACTGTTTATTAACTGAGAGCGGGGACAGGTGCTGAATCCCGGCTGGTCGGTACGCACCAGCGCGTATTTTTCCACGAGAAAATTAACTGCATCACACAGTGAAATGCCTGCCTCAATATGCTGCTCAATCACACGTTCATCGGCAAACGGTGTGTCATTCA
>NZ_JABWMS020000150.1:0-1874 GCF_013369155.2 Escherichia sp. 94.0001
AGCGTTCTGTTCTGCAGCTGGTCCGTGGTGCTGTCCGCCGTCTCCCGGACCATCCGGATGTTAAAGGGCCGCTCAGGCAGATTCTCCAGAATCACCGACGCCAGGTACTGTGAGGTGGTCTTGCCGTTAATGGTGACATCCTTTTCCGTCACCCAGTTACCGTTACGCTGCAACTGAATCAGCAGTCGGACAGAAGAGGGATTACGGTCGCCCTTTGAGGTGGTCTCCAACAGTGACTGCACCCCGAAGGTGACCCGCAGGCGGTCAATGTTCGCGGATGTAATGGTGCGCGTCACCGGCTTTGCCTTCGTCACTTCCACGCCCAGTGCGGTTTCCGCCCCGGAGGACTCAAAGCCTTCAGGTGGTGTCTGCTCCTGCTCCCCGGCGCGCCAGACCGCTGTCACACCATGTATCACAGGATTACCGTCCGTGTCCGTCAGCGGGGTTTTGTTCACCAGGATACTCTGCAGCCCCTTCACCGGACCTTCAATCGGCCCTTCACCAATGGCGTCAATCACGCTCATCATCTGCGTGGACTTAAGATTGTCCTTTGCCTCTACCGGCGTGTGCGCCTTGCCGCCACCTTTACCCATGATAACTCCTGTTAATTGATATGATTAATCGAAGCAATAGTCACATTCAATAACTATTGCGCGATACCATCAGAACGCTGTTTGTATTCCTGCAGTCAGTAAACTCAGTCTGTTAAAATAATTAATGAGGGTTTTATGAACCGTAAAAGTCTTGCTGCTATTGCAATGGTGCTGGCAACATCATGTGGATATGCCGCCACAATAAAAGTCCCCATGAACCTTGTTAATGCCGATGGCAAAGAGGTGAGCGCCGGAACAATAACTATCCAGGAGACCAGCTATGGTCTCCTGTTCACACCAGATCTGCACTCTTTACCTCAGGGCATTCATGGATTTCATGTGCACGAAAAGGGAAGTTGCGCGCCGGCTCTGAAAGATGGAGTATCTGTTGCGGCATTAGCAGCTGGCGGTCACTTTGACCCGAAACAGACTGGAAAACATCTTGGTCCCTGGTCTCCGGATGGTCACCTGGGCGATCTCCCGGCTCTGTACGTGACTCATGACGGAAAAGCAAACTATCCGGTTCTCGCACCAAAACTGAAAGAATTAACAGAAATAAGCGGACGGTCTCTTATGATCCACATTGGCGGTGACAACTATCATGACCATCCAGATCCACTCGGCGGCGGCGGTGCAAGAATGGGCTGTGGTATCATCCCATAACAAGTCTGGTAAGGGGAGCTGCCCCCTTACCTTTTCTCCACCAGTCAATGAATCCGCTCTCACCAGAAGAACACACAGAAAAACTCTGAATATCTTCAAATTTTCACAAACTGACTGTGGTGCTAATAATTTCTCTGCGTTAATGTTTTTTGTCGTGACATAAGAATAATTCCTTACACTCAATCTTCGTAACTCTCCCGCAGTTCCTGTCCGTGAGCACTGCGGGATTTTTTCGCTTTTATGCCTGCCGCCCGATAACCACCACCTTCCCGTCACCGCCTTCATCACGGGTACTGATGTCCTGGGAGATTCGCCGTGAGCCAACCAGCATTTCCCCGTAAGGCACCGGCATCGGGTTCCCCTGGGCAATCATGTTATCCAGCGAGGAAAAGTACGTGTTCTGTCTGCCGTTATCCGTGCTTTTGTACTCCGGTACTTTAGCCTTCGGGGCCAGCATCTGAGCCACACCACCCAGTATCATGCTGGCCCCCAGTGAAAACAGCATCGTGGTGGCAGAAAAACCACCGGCTGCCAGGGCTGAACCCCATAACGCCATTGATGCCCCGGCCGTGAAGAAAGAGCCCACGATGGCTGCCGCCCCCAGCACAATCTGCAGTC
>NZ_JABWMS020000151.1:0-1867 GCF_013369155.2 Escherichia sp. 94.0001
TTCTTACATTAGATAATCCCGAAGAGATATTTAAAAATATAATAGAAAATAGAAAGTCAACTAAGGAGTCTAAAATTTATGCTGCTTGTGGGCTATATTATTTAAACGTAGAAAATATAGAGTCATTGTTTAATGAAAATGATAAACAAGAATATATGTCTGTCTTAAGAGGGGATATTTTAACAAAAATAAAACTGAATGATATTCTGAATTCTGTGATAATAAATGGTTGCAACACCAAATTAATATCTGAACATAAATGAGCAGGAGGTTTTTAAAATGAGAGAAATATCAGATCACATGCTTGATTTCGTGAAAGGAGGGATGAATCTTAATGGATTACCTAGTTCTACTAATGTAATAGATCTACGAGGAAAAGATATGGGAACATATATTGATGCTAATGGAACATGCTGGGCTCCGGGTACTCCATCCATCATCATGTATCCGGGGGGAAGTGGACCTTCTTATAGTATGAGTAGTTCCACATCCAGCGTAAACAGCGGCACATCATAAATACCCTCCGGCATGGCCGGAGGGTATTTATGATGTGCCTGTAAGACTCTACTTCTGTCGTCTCTTTACAAAGGCATATGATCTGTCATTTTGTACCAGACATCTTAACGAGAGCCTTTTCATATATTACTTACATACGTGAAATCTACAGTATAAAGCAAAAATTTTATTAAACCTGTTTTATATTTATCATCAATACAACAGATTTAATTCCGGAAAGTCACTCATCATCCCTTGAATGAACGTCATTTGATGTATTATTCTTACACTTGGATTAATTTAAGATGATACCTATGAAAAACTATCTTTTCCAGACTCCCGAAGATATTTGTGTACAGTTAAAAAAAATGACACATCCTGTCACAATAAGAACAACAGATATTGCTAATTTCTGGCACTATCTTGAGTCAGCAACACTTCCAGTGATCACAAAAAGCACCACTACAGAAAATCGGGAGGTTACATTTCTGTGGCGCTCAGAGAAAGCACTGCAAGGCGTATATCTTCGCCTGAATCGTGTTACAGATAAAAAAGACGTCAAAAAAGGACTAATGACTCATATCCCTTCGACAGATATCTGGATGCTGACACTGGTGTTACCAGCTTCATATCGGGGCTCATACTCATTTATAGAAATTCCCACAGATATGACACAAAAAGACATATTTCAACTAGGAAGTCGCTTCTCTCCATTACCCGGTAAATCTGATCCATTTAACAAAACAGCAGAAATAAATATACGAGGATTCGGAGAATCAGTCCTTTCTCTTGATATGGCTCCTGAACAAAAGGAATGGGATGATACTTCCCATAAATGTACAGGTATTCTTTCAATATTACATTCCTTTGTTTCAGGATATCAACGCCGGATTCGTTTATATTTCCCCCTGAATCCAACATCAGTACCTCTTGGATTACTTGTGTTACCTGATGCTGAAACATGGTTTGACCGGATAGATATTACCCGGGCATTAGATATGGCCATCACCACTGGTCGTATCACGCCAATGGCAATTATGGGGATAGACAATATTAATGAATCTGATCGTATGAATATACTGGGAGGCAATAAAGAACTCATCTTTGATATAGCGGAAAATCTGATACCCCAGTTATACAGAGACTATCCGGATATCGTATGGGCTGGTCGCTCTAATACTGTACTGGCCGGGCAGAGCCTCGGTGGAGTGACAGCACTGATGGCAGCTATATATGCGTCGACAACATTTGGTACAATCATTAGTCACTCACCTTCAATGTGGTGGAACCCTGACCAGGGCAGCCCGATCTTGTTTACTGAGAATAATACCTCCTGGGTAAGTGAGCAGATACTTTCAGCGCCTCCGAAAGA
>NZ_JABWMS020000152.1:0-1844 GCF_013369155.2 Escherichia sp. 94.0001
TGCTGGATGCAGGGAGAGTTTGACATGAGCGCCGCCACCCACGCACAGCAACCTGCGCTGTTTACAGCCATGCTGACACAGTTTCGTGCTGACCTCTCCGTGTTTAACGCGCAGTGCCATGGTGGCAGTGCTGCAGATGTGCCGTGGATTTGTGGTGACACGACGTATTACTGGAAAAATACATACGCTACCCAGTACGACACCGTGTACGGCGGGTATAAAAACAGGGAGAGTGAGGGCGTTTATTTTGTGCCCTTCATGACAGACGGTAACGGCGTCAATACCGCCACTAACGCGCCGGCAGAAGATCCGGATATTCCGGCATCAGGATATTACGGTGCGGCATCGAGAACGAATGGAAACCAGGTATCATCAAACCGCCCGACACATTTCAGTTCATGGGCGCGCAGGAGCATTATTCCGGATCGTCTGGCAACCGCTATTCTGAACGCAGCCGGGCGCACCTCAGCCTTCATCAGTGGTAAGGCACCGGAAATCAAACCCTCGCCCGGCGGCAACACGCCATCGGGTCCGTCTGCAGATACGTCCGTTCGCACAATCTCCCTGCTGCCGGCAGCCGGAGAGGCTGCTGCGCAGGGCTGGAGCATTAAGGATGGCGGAATTCAGTTGTCAGATGGTGTATTTAAGATCACCAAGCAGAGCAATAAAACCTGGTCCCTGACGCATCCGGTGGATGACGCAATTACCCTGCTGACACAGGGCGGCAGACTGACCTGTAAGTTCCGCCTGTCAGGCGCACTGACCAACAATCAGTTCGGGCTGGGGATTTATCTGTATACGGATGCTCCCGTTCCTGATGGTGTGGCGATGACGGGTACCGGTAATCCGTTCCTGATGTCGTACTTCACTCAGACCACTGACGGCAGAGTGAATCTGATGCATCACAGGAAAGCCGGAAACACGAAGCTGGGGGAGTTCGGCGATTACGGTAACGACTGGCAGACGCTGGAGCTGGTGTTCACCGCCGGCAGTGCCACGGTTACTCCGAAACTGAATGGAGTGGCTGGCCCGGCATTCCAGGTTATAAAAGACAGTCTGACACTGGGACTGAATGCGCTGACGCTGACGGATGTTACAAAAAATGCAGCGTATGGCGTTGAGATAGAAAGTCTGATGCTGGAGATAAATGCACCGGCAGCATAATAAAAAAAGCCAGCGCCCACTCTGAAGGACGCTGGCTAAAACGGGTAGATGTACTTCACATGATACTTATATCTGGCAGTACATTTTCTGACAGACAGTGACGGATGTTGTCAAGATATTGTGTCATTTATAACCTGAATCAGGGGAGGCCGGAATGTTATCTGGCATTTTTAGCAGAGCCTGAATGCCATAATCACGGCTCCCGGTGTTGGCCGTCAGTGGGTGACACTGGCGGCTTTTTTGTTTTTCTTTACTTTCATTTTCTGTCGGCGGTGACGGAGACATACATCAGATGGAAAAAATCACAACAGGTGTGTCATACACCACGTCAGCGGTGGGGACGGGATACTGGTTACTGCAGCTGCTGGACAAAGTCTCTCCGTCCCAGTGGGTGGCAATAGGTGTGCTGGGGAGTCTGCTGTTTGGCCTGCTGACGTATCTGACAAACCTTTATTTCAAGATTAAAGAAGATAAGCGCAAGGCTGTGAGAGGTGAATAATGCCTCCATCATTACGAAAAGCCGTTGCTGCTGCTATTGGTGGTGGGGCTGTTGCCATAGCGTCTGTGCTCATCACTGGTCCGAGTGGTGACGATGGCCTGGAAGGTGTCAGCTACATACCATACGAAGATATCGTTGGCGTATGGACTGTATGTCACGGACACACCGGAAAAGACATCAT
>NZ_JABWMS020000153.1:0-1783 GCF_013369155.2 Escherichia sp. 94.0001
CTCTTATGTTTTCTTAAATCAACATCTTAAAACAGTTAAGAACACACTATAAATTATTATTTTTCAACGCGTTAGAGAACAATCTATTTTATCAAAATTGAATAAGGCTATTTCAGATTACATCACTGAATTCCTAAGATAAATTAGTGAACACAACCATAGATATGTCGAATGTAAACTCCTATAGCATTAATGACACATAAATATGAATAGCCACTATTTCTATTGCTTATGCAGGATGCAAGAAACCAATTTTTTCATAGAGGTTAACTAATGGACTTAGAAAATAAATTCTCATATCATTTTCTTGAGGGATTAACGCTCACGGAAGATGGAATTCTTACTCAAGGAAATGAGCAAATTTATATTCCACCGAAAGAGTTAGGAGTATTGATCGTATTACTTGAATCCGCTGGTCATGTTGTCCTGAAAGATATGATCATCGAATCAGTATGGAAAAATATTATTGTAAGTGACGAGTCCCTGACAAGATGTATCTATTCTTTGCGCTGCATTTTTGAAAAAATTGGCTATGATCGTTGCATAGAAACAATCTACCGGAAAGGTTATCGTTTCAGTGGACAGGTTTTCAAAACTAGAATAAATGAAGATAACACTTCAGACTATTCCATAGCTATATTTCCTTTCACCACTTCATTGAATACCCTGGATCCATTAATACTTAATCAGGAATTAGTGCAAAACATTTCAAATAAAAAAATCGAGGGCCTTTATACCTATCCGATGGCTGCGACAAATTTTTGTAATGATCACATATCGCAAAATTCATTTTGAGAAGATTCAAGCCAGATTATTTCGTTACAGGAAGAATAAACCAGAATAACGCGGTGAAAACTTTATACATTGAACTGATCGACGCTAAAAATCTTTTCCTCATCGCCAGTAATCATCTTCCTGTTGATGAACTACATAACACATCACAATTTATTATAGATAATATCCTTCAAACGGTACATAATCCAGAGCGTTCTGTAAGATTAGCTAAACCGGATCAAGGTTACAAGAATCATTATTTATCAGATGAACTGTTGGCTGGTAAGAAAGAACTTTACGAGTTTACTCCTGAAAGCATTTACAGGGCTATGACTATATTTGATGGATTACTAAATAAAAGTGATATACAGACGCTAAAAACAGAATGTTATTGTCTGCTAGCGGAATGCCATATGTCTTTGGCACTTCATGGAAAATATGAACTTGAACTTGCTGCTCAAAAAGCATTAGAGCTTTTACATTATGTATCAGACATAACCAATGTCGATGGAAAAATTTTAGCTATTATGGGACTGATAACTGGCCTGTCTGGACAAGCAAAAGTATCTCATATCTTATTTGAACAGGCTAAGATACACACAACTGATATAGCCTCTCTCTACTACTATAGAGCACTTGTCAACTTTCATAATAAAAGAATTGAAGAGGCAAGGATTTGTATAGACAAATCACTACAACTCGAACCCAGAAGACGAAAAGCAGTTGTGATAAAAGAGTGTGTAGATATGTATGTGCCTAACCCGCTCAAAAGCAACATGAAACGCTACTATAAAGAAACTTCGAGTGAAAGCCATCGAGTTATAATTGACAACATTTTGAAACTAAAGCAACTGACGAGAATTTGTATGCGATAAATCTTTATTGTCGCAATTTTATTGTTTAGATGTATGCAGCTAGTTATTTAAACAGCAGAGATGAAAATATCTAAGATATTTACCTTATTGCAATATATATCAAATACTCTAGATTAAAAAGTATTGTGTATAGG
>NZ_JABWMS020000154.1:0-1772 GCF_013369155.2 Escherichia sp. 94.0001
GTTAATAAATAATATGCTTTTATTTGTGTAATCGGGAACAAGCCTATTTGAAATGAGCGATTTTTGATAGTAAATAAACTGTATTCAGGAAGACTGCAGCAATTAATTGTTTATCTGATGGAGGCAGCATGATGTTATCAGTTAATCATCGACAGTCATCTTTTGAAATTGATGAAAAGCGCGCAGAGCAATTGCTTCTTGCTGACAATGACCATACTTTTTATATGAGTAAATGGGAGCGGCTTTTTGATGTGCTGCGATTCATTTTGGGTTTCGAAACGAAAAAAGATTTTTTAAGTAGAATGTATAATGATATCCATTCTCGCTATGGATTGTTTTTATCACCTTACCTTACCGATGAAAAAAAAGAATATAATAAAGAACGTAATGAGTTTTTGACCCTGAAAAATTTTTGTCCTCCGCACATGCATGAGCTTTTTAAGTGCAAGATAGAATTTTCAGACAGTGTGATGACAACAACTTATTTTATTGGAGATAAACCAGTCAGAACTCGACAACTAATTATTTTGCAGGATCCCAATGGGCGCTTTGATTTTTCGAGGCTCAATTTTGAAGATACTGAATTCGGTGAATCAAATTTTTCTAACGTTAAATTTAATGATGCTAATATGAAGAGAGCAACACTCATGGATTGCAAATTGAGCGGTGCTAGTTTTGTAAGGACAGATCTAACAGAAGCCAAGGGTTGTGCAGATTTTTCAGGATGTTATATGGAGTATGCCATATTGAATGGCGCACAGTTTGAAAATAGTTCATTCAAGAATGCCACTTTATTTTCCTGTGATGTTGCTGGTACGAATATGTCGGGGGTAAATTTTGAATACGCAACTATAGAGAGAGGTGACTTTAGTACTTGTATTTTAAAAAATATAGTGTTGCGTGAAGCGAAAATAATAAAAATGCATACGGGATCTATGCGGAAATTTTTCTTTGACGATACTCCTCCATTACAAGATTTAATCAGGGTTGATATATGTAAAGCAAAAGAACATATCCAGAAAATTTATCAAATCTTTGAAGATATCTCTGAAGATTCAATGCCTGAAATAAAAAAAATCCTCGCCAACGAACTGAGTACAAAAAATTGTATCTATGACCTTGCAAAATTAAAAAAGGATGTATCAGAAATTAATTGCTTAGCAAAATACTATACGTCTAACAGACCACCAGAGGGATTAAATGATATATTGCAAAATGATGATATAAATATATTTGATAACTTTATTTTGTCATTAATTACAGTTGATTGCTGTATCTCTTCTTCTTTTTTGTTTAATCTTAGTGAAGAGAGGATTAATTATTATTTAGATCGCTTTACAGAACAACCTACATTAATGTTATCATTTAGTACTGCATATGTAATGATGACTGACCTGGCACTAAAAAGTAAAAATAATATATTGGCAGAAAAAGCATATAATATTTATAAAACATATTTACAACATAAGGATGTTAAACCTTATACTGAAGGAAATGATTATCCAGACTTCTCGGAATGGCGTAAACAACAAGATCATGATGATGCTTGGTACGTATTGTTTTCAGCACAGCAAAATAATCGTGCAATGCGTCTTTCATCTAATGCCTTAAATAAAATGTTGGATACCACTATTAAAAATAAGGACTGGGACCATTTTTATCTATATGCAGCACCAGAACAAGTGTGCTCGCTTGCAGATATTAATCTTAATACCGTATTGATGACCGAATTCCCAGTGTTTTCCTACCCATGGAAACGGTCACAACATAAT
>NZ_JABWMS020000155.1:0-1766 GCF_013369155.2 Escherichia sp. 94.0001
ACGCGATAATGGAAACGTTATTACCAAACGTTAATACGTCTGAAGGTTGTTTTGAAATTGGCGTCACTATCAGTAACCCTGTATTTACTGAAGATGCCATTAACAAGAGAAAACACGAACGGGAGTTATTAAATAAAATATGCATTCTTTCAATGCTGGCCCGTTTACGTCCGATACAAAAAGGATGCTGGCAATGAATACAGCATTTGCACTTGTTCTGACAGTTTTTCTTGTTTCCGGAGAGCCAGTTGATATTGCAGTCAGTGTTCACAGGACAATGCAGGAGTGTGTGACTGCAGCAACCGAACAGAAAATTCCCGGTAACTGTTACCCGGTCGATAAAATTATTCACCAGGATAATAACGGAATCCCGGCAGGTCTTTAAAACAGTTCCGTAATAAACATCCGATTTCATTCTTATATGCCAGCAATGGCAGGGATTTGTTCACCCTTAAATCTGTAATGAGGTAAAACAAAATGAGTAAAGTCTTTATTTGCGCCGCCATTCTGGACGAACAGGCAATAAAGGAAGAAGGTGCAGTCGCTGTAGCCACTGCCATTGAAGCCGGTGATGAACGTCGCGCCCGCGCAAAATTTCACTGGCAATTCCTGGAGCATTATCCGGCTGCTCAGGACTGCGCTTATAAATTTCTTGTTTGCGAGGATAAACCCGGTATACCCCGCCCTGCCCTCGATTCCTGGGATGCTGAATATATGCAGGAAAACCGCTGGGATGAGGGGGCTGCTTCCTTTGTCCCGGTTGAGACTGAATCAGATCCGATGAACGTCGCTTTTGACAAGCTGGCCCCTGAAGTACAGAACGCTGTCATGGTTAAGTTCGACACATGTGAAAACATCACCGTTGATATGGTGATTAGCGCGCAGGAATTGTTGCAGGAAGACATGGCAACATTCGACGGACATATCGTTGAAGCGTTGATGAAAATGCCAGAAGTTAACGCCATGTATCCGGAGCTTAAGCTGCATGCCATCGGGTGGGTTAAGCATAAATGTAAGCCTGGTGCCAAATGGCCCGAAATTCAGGCAGAAATGCGCATCTGGAAAAAACGTCGCGAAGGTGAACGCAAGGAAACCGGAAAATACACGTCTGTTGTTGATCTCGCCCGCGCCAGAGTCCACCGACAGCACACTGAAAACTCAGCAGAAAAAATCCCCCCTGTCACTGCAGTCATTCGTCGCGAATATAAGCAGACATGGAAAACACTGGATGACGAACTGGCCTACGCTCTCTGGCCTGGTGATGTGGATGCCGGAAACATTGACGGCAGCATCCATCGCTGGGCAAAAAATGAAGTTATCGACAACGACCGCGAAGACTGGAAGCGTATCTCGGCATCAATGCGCAAACAGCCTGATGCCCTTCGCTACGACCGCCAGACTATTTTTGGCCTTGTCCGTGAACGTCCGATCGACATTCACAAAGACCCTGTGGCACTGAACAAATACATTACTGAATACCTGACTACAAAGGGCGTGTTTGAAGATGAAGGAACAAATCAGAGCGCAACTGACACTCTCTCGTCGCCAGTACCAGAAACTGATGCAGTGGAAACGGCAATTCCGGACAACGAAAAAACCGAATGCAAAGTGGAAGTCGAACCATCTGTAGAGCGTGAGGGGCCGTTCTACTTCCTCTTCACCGACAAGGATGGCGAAAAATACGGTCGCGCAAACAAACTTTCTGGTCTGGATAAGGCGCTGGCTGCCGGGGCTACTGAAATCACAAAAGAAGAATATTTTGCCCG
>NZ_JABWMS020000156.1:0-1714 GCF_013369155.2 Escherichia sp. 94.0001
AGTTAAATCATGCCTTATCATTCATGATAATAATAAACTCGGTGATTTAATTGTATTAAGTTCGATTTATCGTGAGCTTTATAGTAAAGGAGTTAAAATAACCATTCTCACAAATAGAAAGGGAGGGGAGTTTCTCTCTAACAATAAAAATATATTTGGATTCTGTATTAAAGAATCAACAGGTTTCCTTAAAATGCTTACTCTATGTAAGCATTTGCGGGATTTACAGTTCGATATTGTATTAGACCCCTTTGAAACTATGCCCTCATTTAAGCATAGCTTAATATTATCAAGTTTAAAAGATTCTTACATTCTGGGTTTTGATCAATGGTATAAGCGTTACTATTCATTTTACCATCCCCATGATGAATGTTTAAAAGAACATATGAGTACACGAGCAATAGAAATACTGAAGCATATTTATGGTGAGGGTGAATTTTCCACCGACTACGACTTGCATTTGCCTGTAGATGTTGAAAATAAAATAATAGATTTTATTGGGAATACAAGGATAGTCATCATTAACCCATTAGGTGCAAAAAAAATATGCCGACTTACGTTTGAGCAAATAAAAGTTATATATCAAGAAGTGAAAGTACAATTTGAGAATTATCGAGTGATATTTACTGGGTTACCACAAGATTTATTGACAATACCAATACCTGAAATTGAAACACTACCATTTGACGAGTTTATTTATACTGTTGCGTTGACCAAGTATAGTGATTTTGTCATTTCTGTTGATACAGCTCTTGTTCATATCGCTGCGGCTTATCATAAACCAACGCTTGCATTTTATCCTAATTCACGCACTCCGGAATATCCCTCACATTTAATTTGGTCCCCAAATAATCATCGGTCTATACAAATAGTATCCCCAACATTTACGGTAAAAGATATCGATCCTGAAACTTTAACTGATTCAGTAAAGAGATTAAGTTGTATAGATAAGAAGTGAGTTTTAACTCACTTCTTAAACTTGTCTATTCTTGATTAATAGTATTGTTGCGATTATTAATAACGAGTAAGAGGACTATAGCTGATATAACGATAATTGGAATGCTGCGTGCCCATATGATCACATCACTGAGTCCAATCCCCACAATGCCAAGCGTTAATATCAACAAACCCAATGCTCGTTTTTTATATGCTGTATAAAATAGAGAAAAATAGAGGAAAAGGGTGGAAAAAATTCCCATCAGACCTTTCAGTGATGCTGCTTCAATTATCTCATTATGTAGGTGCACGTTAGCAAAATCCAATGCCCCTCTTAGTCTATTGTTTTCTGCGACCAACAAATTCATATTTTCAGCGCGCGACTCTGCAGATCTAAATGAAAAAGGCGATTTTTTGAATAAATCAAAACCAATTTCGTACATTGCCAGTCTTGCACCTAAGGAAGTCACGCTATTAGCATTGGTATAGCTGTTCAAATCATTCAATGCTTCGTTATAGCGATATTGAATTGGTTTATTAAATATAATTACAACACTGGCCAGTATGGCAATTAGTAGAACGATAGCGGAAGTGATTTTTTTTGGGGATTTGTTATAATATGTGATTAGTGCAACAGCACAAATTACAGGGAACAGGAGTAGAGTTGCTCTGGTTTGTGTTAGCGCCAGAACATAAAGTACTGCGAAACTATTTAATAAAAATAAAAAAGGATGGTTTTTCTTAGTGTAAAGAATTGCAACACCACTAACTATCCCTA
>NZ_JABWMS020000157.1:0-1674 GCF_013369155.2 Escherichia sp. 94.0001
CGGTGGAAAAGCGGCTGGTGGAAAATTATCCACCCCGCGCCTGGCAGGTGCAGTACGGCGAAACCAAGGCAGGGTTAAGACGTAAGATGATAAAAGCAGCCATGGACAGAAACTACCTCGCGTCAGTCCTTGCGGGGCGGGCTTTCGTAATCTTGCCCTGCAGTGAAGGACGGTATGTGGATGCGCTGCGGCTGAAGGGGCAATACTCGTAATATATAAAATAATATTTTTCCAGATAATATTTTCGATACAAACAATTAGTATTTAATGAGAGTAAAATGACCAAGCTTAAATATGATGAGAATAGTTTGCTGGCCGAATACTATGAAAAAACAAATATTGATGGCGATATCATTATACATAAGGATGGTAGGAGGACGTATTTATTAAATCAAAATACTGGTTCGATTACGGCTGTGATAAGATGGAAGTATGAGTGGTATAAAGATAATACCGTTACAGATGACTGGATTATATGGGAAAAAGCTATTTTTATGCGAGCGATATATTTATCTGTTCAGCAGGCATGGAATGGGAAAATAACTTATTCTGTTTCCGGTGAATCTGAGTTCGCTAAAAAATTTCAGGGTAAAGCTTTGCCTTTTGATGTAAGAATAATTTCTGCATCTCAGAATGAAGACTGGTTGGTTATTGCAACAAAGGTTTTGCCTGGTGCTGATTTAAGAACATATGTTGATTTTAAAAACAGTACGGTTCATGTTGATTCAGCGGACCTGGAAAAAGTAGCGAAATGTATTAACTGTAATAATACGTTGCAAGTAAATATACCTCATGAAGCCGGACATGTACTTGGTTACTTAGATGATGATTATGATTCTTCGTCTCCGTATGTTGGAGATATTAGTGGGTTGATGAATGTGGGAATGGAGCTTCGGGAACGATACCTTAAAAACGCAACTATAACGTTGAATGTCATAATGCCTGAAACTAAATTTACTTTATTGAATGTAACCAAATGAAATTTTTCTGTATTATAGTGATTTTCCTTTCAATAACTTACATAACTACAGTGAATGTTTTCTCGCCTTCTGCAGTTGCTCAATCCACCAAATATTATGAAGAAAATGATATACATGATGGAAGTAATGACATCTTTTTTATGAAGAAATATGGGCCGCCTGCTCATGAGTTCGTGAGGCCACGATATAAATTTGTTGGTGAGTATTATATCGGCTTGAATCAAACTTATCGCATAACAGATCCTGAATTTCAAAATGTTCCTATTAAGGAAATGTTCTGGAATTTGCAGGGGGATTTGAATCTGACATGTTGGTTTCATTATAAAGACGGGCAATGGAGAGTGATTACTTATATTTTTTGGCCACCAGGGGCTAGATTTTAATCCGGTATTAAAGGAGCAAATATCATGAGTTTTGTATCTACGGGTAATAAACCAGTTGGAAACGGTGGACCCGTCATCACCACACCACCAATAGCTGGCGAAAGTGGCAGTATGAGCACAGGTTCAGCCGCAACCGATGTAGCTGATGCCGCCGAGCAGATGGCAGAACAGGCAGTGGCGGACCTGTTTGGTGCGTTGCCGGAACCGTCAGGTCTGGTTAAAGCCGCAGTAGCCGCTGCGCAAGCCGCCGCCGCAGCAGCAGGGATATCGGATATGGCTGGTGCAGTTCAGGATGCGGCGGCGTCGCTTGC
>NZ_JABWMS020000158.1:0-1669 GCF_013369155.2 Escherichia sp. 94.0001
ATCATATACAGCAAGTACAGAAATATGAATTGGTAAAGCAGTTTTGCCACTATCACCTGTATCAACATCGTAACTAACATGTACTCTTGAAGAAACAATGCCATCCATAATTTTGAGAGATTGCTCTAAACGCTGTTCAATAGCAGAATACAATCTTGCTTTTTCCGCTCGTGGAGAGGAAACGAGTGCATCTGCAGGGAACATCTGCGATATTTGAATATCAGGCTTACCCGGGAGATTGTAGATTTTTAGCCAATCCACCGCAGAAGCAAAATCCGTTGGTTCTACATAGATTGAAAATCCAGTTTTGCCTTGATCCTTCTTCTCAGCATTAATATTATGTCTTTGTAAAACAGCAAGGACATCATTAGCTTGCTGTTGATCAAGATGGTTCAGTAATTCCTGCTGCTTGCAACCGCACAACAGCAGGATAAACAAGAATAATGATATATATTTCATGAGCGAGTCAACGTCTCAACTGCAGCGACAATTTTTCTTGCTAATGTTCCCACCAATGAAACCTCGACATTATAATTAAGCACATGATCCTGCAAGACTAATAATTTTTCAGGAGTTAACCCCTTTTTATCAGACCTTAATGCTTGTAACGCATTTTGCTGCCAATTTTCAGTTTGTACCGCATAGTTAGCAAAAGCGGAGATCATTTTATCATCCGGGTTATCAAGATTGAGAACCCGGTCATTTAAATCAATAACTTTCGCTTGCTGTATTTCATGAGCAGTTGATTGCTCAGCTCTATCAATAGGTGGCATATTGCTTACTGACATAATAAAATCCTTATCCAGTTTAGCGGAAGTTTTGTATGATTGCCGAATCAAGATCTTTATACGCTTTTACAACGTTAGATTGCGCATTTCGATATAATGTATACTCAGCTAATGCACTCTGATATTCGGCAAGGAATTTCGGGTCGGAAGGATTGGTTGCTAAATCCTCCAACGCCTTTTCAACTTGTTGGTTAAGATCATCAACGCCCTGATCAAATTGTTTGCTGATATCCATAATATAACCATTCCAATCTGCCATAAGTCCTCCTCAATTATTCCTGAAATGTCCACTTGCTACCTTGAGACTTCTCGAATCGGTTATCTCCGTAGCTAAATGAACTATTATTTGTGTCCTGATTTTTCAAATTCACATTAAATCTTACATATTGTTTACCCCATTGTTTATAATATTCGTCAACATAATTATTAATTTTATTTAATTCACTGTCGCTTAACGTACCAATGATATTGAAATATACATTGTTAGCTGTTTTATATTTTTCATAAGAAAGACCTATTGCCGACAATGTTTCAATTGCCTGACTTTCCAATACATTATCATCTAATACCGCAATACTTATATTGCTGGCATATGGCATAGTTTGCAGTAATCCTTTAATAAGATTATCGATTAGTTGCTGTGTGATAGCATTCCGTTGCTTACTCACTGTCAGTCTTGGATTACTGGCATCTAATAGCTGTAGTTTAAAATATTGTAGATCTGGGAAATTATCAGCAAGCCATGAAAAAATTCGTATCGATTCATCATCAGGATTTATCACCCGTACTGGCTTTCCTAGTTGATTTTTTTCCAGTGCTTGTTTGACCCAGACAGCTTCATCCAAACTATTGGTATTGATATAGATGACATGATCCCTACC
>NZ_JABWMS020000159.1:0-1646 GCF_013369155.2 Escherichia sp. 94.0001
CACTGACTGACATTGTCAGCAGCGCACCGGTATTCACGGTAAGTGTCTTCTCCAGATTTTTCACAAACGCCAGCGGTACCACAAAGGACACCGGTTTGCCTTTCATACGCAGTGAAAACGTTGCTGCCACCACGCCGTTGGTACCGGATGACCAGGTGTGCTGACGCACTTCCGCCAGGAACTTAAAGCCCTTACCGGACGGAAACAGCACCTTAAACGCATACAACGCGTCATTGTCATAGGCATCACGCAGGGCGTTCTGGGCCTGATTCAGATAAAAATTACCCGACATGGAAATCTCAGACGACGCCCCCAGACCGTTGATGTTCTCCTGCTCTGTGGAGCAGAGCGTGGTCACATCAATATCCTGTTTCTGACCGGCGGTGAACTGGACTTCCTTGATGGTGCAGTCCAGGCGCAGATATTCCGCCTTATCCATGGTTTCAGCAGTCGCCGGGGCAGATGAAATCATCACCTGCGTCAGCTGTGAGCGTTCATACAAAGCAGACATTCTGCCTCCTGATAATAAAAAACCCGCACGCGGCGGGGTATGGGTTTTGTAGAAAAAAAGAAAAAGTCACACCGTGACCTGAAACTCCAGGGTTGCACGGTAACAGCGGTTTTCCGGAATATAGTCCTGCATTTCACTGACGGATCCCGGGGCCAGCAGCATTATGGCTTCACGGGCGTCCTGACGTATCTGACGCGCCTGCGTCACAGTCCCGGCATAAACGTCTATCTGCACCGACACTGAGGACTCCGCCTGCCCGCCCATCACGTCCGCCGACACCGATGAAATCAGGCTGAAAACCACCCACGGAAGCGCCACCGACGGCCTGCCATCCAGCAGGGGGACCACATACGGGTACACCTGCCCGCCGGCAAGATGCGCCAGATAAGGATACAAATCCGCCTCCGTCATCGTCTCAGTACCTCATCAATGGCCCGGTTCATCCGCGCAATCGCCACCTGAGCTGCCTGTTCACTGCGCACATCAAACGCCGGGCGCACAAACGGGTGCGGTGGCATATTCACGGTCCCCATTTCCACAAACCGCCAGTAGAAAGCATTGCGCGGGTTATCCGCCTTCATGGTGTTATCGCTGTTACCGGTGTCCGGATTAACACCACGGATATGGACACCGGATTCCATCCCGCCATCGCGGGAGCGCCGGGAAAGGACCACCACATTGCGGCGCAGTTTTCCCCTGCGTACCGGTGCCCGTGACACCACTTCTTCTTTCAGCACATTCGCACCCGCACGGGTTGCCTCACGCAGCACCCGGTTATTTTCCGCACCACTCAGAAGCTGCAAATCGCGGCTGATGTCCTCCAGCCCCGAAAAATCCAGCAGGGTTTCGATCATTTTTCCCCTCCCAGCCGACAGAGAATTTCCAGACGCCCGCCGGTCGCATCCGGCACGGGCAGCCCGACAACGTTCAGGATCCGGTCACGCCATGGACCACTCAGCACATGAAGTCGTGACGCTGCCGTGATTTCCCGGCCGGACTGACCGCGCACCCAGATGCGGATTTCCGCCTGCGCCATTTCCGCACCGGACTGCATCCGCTCCCGGCTGCTCCTGCCACGGATATCCGCATGAATTTTCCCGCATGACACCCATTCTTCCGTCATTTCTCCGGCAGC